>JAZQJK010000122.1:0-10117 GCA_045541615.1 Bacilli bacterium | reverse complement strand
TCGCCAATTCTCTCTGGTTTAAAAGTATTGATATCATATTTAAGCGAATAGCCGAGATTACTGAGGTACTTTTTTACTGTGATTTCCTCCTCGAGTCCTTCGAGAGTTATGCTTGATTTCTCTTCACTTCCAATTTTATAGAGTTCACCATTATCAAGCGATAGAGAATCTTCTCCACGCGTATTTAGAAATATAATTCCATAAGTTACTCCAAAACTCAAAACGAATACTCCAAATAAGAACACTATATACTTTTTCATATGATCACTATCCCTTTATATGATATCACATTTGTCTCAAATTTTCATAGTACTTCTAAGTTTTTTTATAACTTTTTTTTCGATGCGGGAAATATAAGACTGACTTATGCCTAGTAGTTCTGCAACTTCTTTTTGGGTATATTCTTCTTGATTATTGAGTCCATACCTAAGTATCATGATTTCTTTATCACGTTCAGGTAATTCATTTAGTCTCTCTGCAAGTTCAATTTTACTCATTTTGTCTTCGAGTTCAGTATGTACTATATCATTTGGCGTTCCCATTATATCCTCTAGGTGAAGTTCATTCCCTTCTGCATCATAATTAAGTGCATCCTCAAAACTAACTTCACCTTTTCTATTTTTGTTCTTTCTTATATACATGAGAATTTCATTCGTAATACATCTCGATGCGTAAGTTGCAAGTTTTATGTTTTTATCTACTTTATAAGTCATTATTCCTTTGATAAGTCCAAGTGAACCGATGCTCACTAAATCCTCGAGGTCATAACCCGTGCTGTCAAATTTTTTGGCAAGAAATACGACGAGTCTTAGATTATGTTCGATGAGGATATTCCTCGCTTCCATATCTCCCTCTTTACATTTTATTAGAAGTTCCAATTCACGTTCTTTATCTAAAGGCGGTGGAAGAGCATCACTACTACCTATAAAGAAACAATCATTATATTTTCTTCTCAAATATGCGATAAGTCTTTGAAAAATCATATATCCTCCATTCTAGCATTCAATAGAGCATTACATCCCTCTATATTAAATTTTATCTCACTTATTCCGATGAGAACACCAGTATATTCTTTATCATCTATAAAGAGTTTATCTGGCTTAAAACAGTTCACGATTCCATGATGATTAAGTGCATTAAATGGTACTGGTAAGAGTTTAAGTTTATGTAAAACTATATATTCTTTTTCTACGAGTATTATCGGTTTACCACTTATAGGACTCGTGAGTTTATTCCCACTATCTAAATAACCACATCCATTAAATGTATTTCCATCATATGTAAAGACAAGTTTATGTCTATTGTTATAATTATTTTTAAATCGAATAGTTAAATTGTAATACACGAGCAAACAAATAGGACTGATAAACAGTATAATGAGATATTTAAAACTATATTCTCTATTTACTTGAAATTCCTGATAAATATACTCTATAAACCCACCGAGTATAATTCCAGTTAAGTATAAATATACCACATTGTAAAATGTATATCTCTTATCTTTATAACCAAAAGCAATTATACACATGAACATGCTTAGTATTATCTTAAATGAGAAAAGTACTATTTGGTTCATCGGTATAAAAAGCGTTAACATACTCGCTTCCCCTAGAAGAGCCGCGAGGAGTATTTTTTTGTAGGTAGCATTTCTCTTTAAAAGGCAATCAACTGTCATGAGTAGAGAAAAATCAAATATTAAGTTTATTATAAATACGACATCTACGTATACTATCATCTTGCTCACCATTATGAGTATAAAAAAAACATACCGAATTTTGTGTCAAACTTTGTCAGTATGTTTTATTTTTTTTATTAAAAACTTTATTTTCTATTTTTTCAAGTTTTTCTAAATAACTTTTTATTTTGTTTATTGGTAGGTATATGGAATACTTTTCTAAGAGAATTTTTTTTAGAGTTTCAAGTTTTATCTCGAGTTCAAGATTTGCTGATTCATCACTACCATCAGTCTCTAAATCTATATATAGGTATAGGTGAATTATGTTGTGCAGTGATTTACCTATTTTTTGTGTTAGCACGTGTTCAATAATTTGTGGTTGATATAATGTAATCTTTAAATTACTATTAAACGCATACCCGTTTTTCAAATCGAGGTTTTTTTCAAGGTAAAATCTCTTTTTACTCTTTCTTAGTCGAAAGTATTCCATTATTTATCACTCCATCATATCTGGTCTTATATCGATAGTTTTTTTCAATCGTTCATCATCGCGCCATTTTTTTATTAGCGCATGGTTACCACTCAATAGCACTTCCGGTACATCCATACCTCTATATGTTGAAGGCTTCGTATATACTGGGTAATCGAGCATGCCATCTTCAAAAGATTCACTCTGCAGGCTCTCTTCATTTATTACCCCTGGTAGTAGTCTAATTATTGAGTCTGCAATGGCCATTGCCGGTATTTCTCCTCCAGTTAAAATGAAGTCTCCAATGGATATTTTGTAGTCTGCAAGTGACATGATTCTCTCATCGAATCCTTCGTAATGTCCACATATCAAAATCAAGTGTTCGATTTCGGTAAATTCTTTAGCTTTTTTTTGTGTATACTTCATTCCATCTGGTGTCATTATAGCTATTTTAGAATTTGCGGTCTTAATCGCATCGATACATTCAAAAATCGGTTCACAGCGAAGTAACATTCCGGGTCCTCCACCATATATAGTGTCATCAACCTGACCATTTTTAAGTGGAGTATAATCCCTAAAATTTATGATGTTTATTTCCACTTTTTTATTTTCTATCGCACGTTTTATTATCGATTCATTTTTAAATCCATCAAACATACTTGGAAAAAGAGTGAGGATATCGATTTTCATTATACTAATCCCTCAATTCCTTCGCACTCGATTTTTTTATTTTCTAAATCGACACTTTTTACGTAGACATCGATAAGTGGAACCATAACTTTGGAATCGGATACTAATATTTTATATACACCATTGTCTAAAATTTCTCCAACTTTACCATAGTTTCTATTATTTTCATAGATAGTCATACCATATAATTCATCTAGAAGGTATTCCCCTTCTTTTAAGTTCAAATCTTCTTTACTGAAATACACATCGCATCCTTTATAATGTTCGACGAGATTGATGTGTTTCATGTTATCTATCGTCACCAGGTAAAAACCTTTATAAAATTTACATGCAGTAATCGTATGTTCTTCCTCGTTTAGAAAAATTTTATTTCCTTTTTGAAAAACTTTTTCAGGTGATTCAAATCTATTTTTGATTTTTAAATCTCCCCTTAGGCCATGTACTCCCTGTACATAACCGATATGCACTTTTTTCATATATATCACTCTCTTTATAAATAAAACTCCCAAACTTTTTAGTTTAGGAGTTGATTTCCATTTATGGCGGAGTAGGAGAGATTTGAACTCTCGCGCCAGTTTCCCGACCTACACCCTTAGCAGGGGCGCCTCTTCAGCCTCTTGAGTACTACTCCATAAAGGACAATGATATTGTACTAAAATTTAGAGTGATAGTCAACACCTTTTGCCTTAGTTTTTTTAATTTGTTGATTAAATTTGAAAGTGCACATCTATGATTTTAAGTAGAAATAGTTTTTTTTATTACCTCGCATTAGAATTTGCACTTACTTTTTTTGATGATGATTTAGTTGCATATTTCGCTTGAGTATACATAATCAAATGTACTAAAAATCACTTCTTTTTTATCCGTGCATATCACGAATGAGTATTGGTCATTTTTATATTTGTCTTGTCCACCATCGTAATATATTTGATACCCTATTGTATTAGAGTTCGGTATTGCAAGTTCTTTTATTTTGTCCAGCGATACTAGATCGCTATTAAGGGCATCTTGAAGTTTGTAGGTCTTTTTATCTTTTTCCATGGTAACTTCCACATTTTCTACTTTATATACGTAGTATTTATAACCACCATGTGAGAATAGAAAAGTCTTTTCTAAATTCCCCTCTTTTACTGTGATTTGAAAATCGTACTCTTCACTGAGATGAATTTTTTGATATCCGACGATATTATAACCGAGTAAAATACACCCGATTACTGCGAGTATGCTCATCACGACAGTAATTAAAAGCACGTCACTCTTGTACCCATAATATGCTACTACTGCATTAAAAACTATAATCAAGGCAAGCGCTATACACATACCTAGTGACTTCTCTATTACATTTGTAAGCGATAACACCATTATTAAAATCGTAATCGCTGCAAGAATTATTACCCAGATTCTCTTTTTCATATTTTATATTTCCTTTCTAAACCGTTAAAATTCCCAGTATTTGATTTATTTCACTTTGAAATGTGAATACTAAAAGTAAGCCAATCGCCAAAAATGGTCCAAATGCAAATTCATGACTTTTCTTTATTTCAGAAGATACTACTGCATAAGGTAGGGCTACACACGAAGCAATCAAAATCGCAAATAGAAACAAACCATATGGCAGGATTGAACCCATCAAAAATGCGAGTTTAATGTCTCCACCACCGAGAGATTCTCTTTTAAAAATTGCATCTCCTACTATTTTTATTATAAAGAAAAGTACAAATGCAAATATTCCGTATAGAAATGCTTTATATATACCCCTTAAGCCAAACTCAAAGAATATAAATATGTAACTTAAAATCGTACCTACGACAAGTGTGCTGTCGAGAATTACCATCTCTTTAAAGTCCGTTATAAATATCGATATCATCACGAGTATAATCGTAAAACCGAGTAATGTCATGTAAGAAATACCGAACTTTAGGTATATTAATACGAATAATGTACCAGTTATGAATTCTACCCAAATTACATCTTTACCGATTTTGCTATTACAAACTCGGCATCTACCCTTTTGAATTAAGTAAGAAACTATAGGAATTAGTTCATACCACTTGAGTGGATGCTTGCATTTTGAACAATGGCTCCTAGGAGAGATAAATGATTCTCCCTTTAGTACTCTTGTCGCATATACGTGGACGAATGAGGCTAAAACTGCCCCTAGTATGAATAAAATTATGTATATTAGCATTTTTACACCTCACAAAACATCCATAGAGCCGTATAATCCAAATATAGGCAAGATTACGGCGATAAGAACGCCTCCGACGATTAGAGCGAGCATTACAATCATCATCGGTTCGATGAGAGATTTCATCGAATTTACCATGGATTTGTGTTCTTCTTGATAATAAATACTGACCTTCTCCATCATTGTAGATAATTGTCCAGTATTTTCACCGGTTACTATCATGTAGTAGGCGATGTCAGGAATTGCCCAGTGATTTTTAAATGACTCACTTATCTTCTCACCCTTTGCTATATTAGCAATCGTAGTCATCATTATATCTTTGTATATTTCGTTTTTAGTGAGTTTACTGAGTATTTCAATACTATCCGTTATGTATACATCATTTTTTAGAAGTGATGCAAATGTCTTAGTGAATATCGTAAGTTCGTTATAGATTATGATTTTTCCAAACACCGGAATTTTCATCGTAAATGCTTGAAAGGAAATCCTGAATGCTTTAACGTTTTTATAAGCCATATATATGATAAATATGACAAGAATTACAAATATTAAAATAACAAATATATACTTCTGTAAAAAATCACTCAAATTGATTACGAATACGGTGAGTGGGTTCATATCTGCACCAGCACTAGCATATATCCCTACGAACTGTGGAACTATTTTAACCATGATGACAGATATTATGATGACAGAAAACAATCCTACGAAAGCTGGATAAGAGATTGCACTTCTCATTTGCTTACGAGTTGAATCTACTTCAGTATAATAATTACCTAAGTCATCAAGTGTCTCATCTAAGTTACCAGCAGCCTCAGCGGCACGTATCATGTTGACCATTAGCTGTGGGAATGCTCCGTTTTGGTGTTCTAAGCAACTGCTGAATGACTCACCCATCGTGAGGTAATATACAATTGATTGCATAATTCTTTGTTGATTTTTATTTTTATTTAATTGCTTACTGAGTATTCTCATTGCTTCCGTAAGTGTGATACCTGCTTTTATATAAGTCGCGAGCTGAGTTATAAAGAATATTAAATCTTTTGTTGAAAATCTAGTATAGAAAGTAGATGATTGCCCATATGCGAAATTTATCCATTCTGATGTTTCAATTGAATACACTGTGTAACCTTCGCTTGTCAAAAAAGTATATATATCGAGTTTCGATACACCGACAAATGTACTTTTTACCATCTTTCCTTCCGGTGATAGAGCCTTATACCTAAAAGTTTGAGGTTTTTCAAGACGCTTTTCTTGACCATCAGTAATCATTTTTAAAAGTGCATCCCTCTCGGCATCAAGTTTACCTTTTTGCTTAGCGTTTATCTTTACCTTTTTAGTTTTACTCTTCTTAACAGCCTTCTTTTGATTCGCTTTCATTTGGGAATAAATATCTTTTTTATTAGATGACTCCACTTTTTCGCCTTTTTCATCAAAATTGACTTCAAGTTTTAATTCTTTCTCGTGTTTGACTTGCTTAGGTGTGAAAAGTAAATAATAAATATCTGTTATAGCATTAAAAATCTTATTAAGTGGTTTAAAAATCAAATACAATACCGTAAAATAAGCACCTAAACATAAGTACATCAAAAATTTAATCGAGAAGTTTATAACCGTTATTAATCCAATAAAAATGTATTTAAAAGGTTTTATGAGTGACATCGGATTAAAAGACTTTTTATTTTTCTTTTTAGCCATGAAACCAGCACTCCCTTTCTATTCTATATAGATTATAGCATATTTAAGCAAATTATTGAAATGTTTTTTTAATTATTATATAAAGTAAATTATTTATTTGCATTTCATATAATTTATTGGGTGATTATATGTATAATGGGTTAAATATTTCAGCAGCTACTTCCGGTGGCTTATCTTTGATAAAAGTTTTAAATGGTATATCAAAGGGTCTTGGAATTGTTAAGGAAATTATGCCAATTTACAAGGAATTTAGTCCTCTAATCAAAAAGGTTCCAACTATATTTGAAAAGTTATCATCTGTGCAGGCCAACATTAAGGAAACTCACTCATTTATGGAGAAAAAAAGAGAGGATATCTCGGTCTTTTCTGAAAATATTCAGACTAATTTAAGTAAAAATAACCCTACTTTTTTCCAATGAATTAATATCTCCAAAAATCCGTTAAAAAAACCTATTACATTTTTAAAATTAATAACTTTAAAATTAATTTGTTATATTGGGTATGCTTCGAAGCAACGGTAGTAGCAAAATTTATAGTAGAAAGAAGGATTGAATTGAAAAGTAAAATTAAGTGGTTCAATAACGAAAAAGGATACGGTTTTATCGAAAATGGCGATGGTGAAGACATTTTCGTACACTATTCTGAGATAAATATGGAAGGTTATAGAACTTTAAAAGAAGGCGAATTTGTTAAATTCGATTTGGTACACACTGCAAAAGGTTTACAAGCACATAATGTTACGGAAATCGATACTATCAGTTGTTAATTTAAATCTCGAAGTATGAGATTTTTTTTTGCTAAAAAAAACGACCTCGGTTTGAATTAGGTCGCCTTTTAAAAATTAAAATTGTCTAAATGATTTTTTCTTATTGAGTACACTGAGTGCTAGAAGTGAAATTGCTCCAACTCCTGCAAATGGCACTAGGTAATCCATAACACCTGTTTGTGGGTTTTCTGGAAGTACTGGAGTTATTACTTCATTTTTCTTCCAAATTGCATAAAGCACTAAATCTTTCTTGTCTGTATATAGTACGCCAGGCGCGAATGATGAATTACCACTCGACGCATTTCTATCAGTTGACCAACCTAAGAACGTATACCCTTCTCTTACAGGAGTAAGACTTGAGATATTTACGTTTTCAGTTGAACGGATAGTTAAATCTTCTGGCATATTCGTAACAGTATCAGTCGTATTTTCATCATAAATCACTGTGTAAGTATCCACAACAGCAGTAGCATTTTTTTGCCATACAGCATAAAGAATCATGTTTCCACCACAATATGCTTTACCTGGGTTGTATTTTGTCATTGGATAAATTGCATTTTTATCTGTTGACCAACCAAGGAAAGTATAACCATCTCTAATAGGTTTAATTTTTGAAATGGTAATGCATTCATCTTCTTCGAATACTTCTGCTTCTGGTACATTTATGGCATCATCTGCATTTCCATCATATAAAATGCTGTATAATCTAGATGGATTTTTTTCCCAAATCGCATAGAGTACTAAATCATCACCACAATATGTTTTACCTGGTTTGTAACTACTCATACCTGTTTTGTCATTAGGGTTTGTAGACCAACCTAAGAAAGTATAGCCTTCTCTAATCGGTGTCTTAGTTGAAATCTTTGTACATTCATCTTCCCCAAAGATATCAGTTTTAGGTACATTAGTCACATTCTTCGCATTTCCATCATATATGATAGTATATTCTTTTTCACTTGCCGGAGCGCAGTATTGAATATAGTATAATGATGGTTGAAGATAATAGTTATTCTTGTTATATGTAACTGGTGTAGCACCTGCAACTGAACCATATTGTCTATGAATTTCTAAAACTAACGGACTAGTATTTGTATTATTTACAGCAGTCTGTCTATCAATTGTTATTTTAGCTGGAATAGATGCTTTAATAAGTTCTGATTTAGTCATACCTGCAATGCTAAAAGTTGCTACTCCTGGTTGCCATAAACCATTTGAATCATTAAAATGAGTCCATGAACGGTCAACAAAATATGTCTTTGTACCTTGAGTGTATACTCCACCTTTCATGAAGTGTGTATAGAAATCATTATATGACATCGTTGTAATTCCATCACTTGATGTATAATTTGTTATGTCAACTACTCCATAACCGATGTTGTTATTATCAAATTTTATCTGATAATAATTGTTAGCATATGTAGCCCTGTTTATTGTGATTTCCTCTACATTTTCCTTAAAATACTGTGTGACATTTGCTTCTAAGAAGAAGTAATAATTTGTATAAACTGTATCACAATATTCTTTTTCGATCTGCTTTTCATAGCTGATAGCGTCGACATTAGCCATACCAAAAGTTAGCGCCATGCCCAAAAATAGTGTTTTAAATCCCTTTTTCATATAAACCACCCTGAATTTCCCTTTCTTTGGGTATATATTCTAGCATATTTTCAAAAAAAATCAAGGCCCTTTTAAAACATACAAAAAAGCCCTAAATATTTAGGACTTTTTATAGAGATTATATTTGTTTAAATAGATTTTTTCTTTTAGCAAGTACTAAACCTAAAGCGGCAGCACCACCGATTAATCCAAATGTGATGATATGTGAAACTACACCAGTTTCAGTTTGCCATACCGCATAAAGTGTGATACTTCCGTTTTCACCGCAGTACTCATCTCCGGCATCGAATTTTGAATCAGGTTCTTGTGCATCTTTATTTGTAGACCAACCTAAAAATTTATTTTTCTCAAGTTTTGGTACACCATCAGATATTTTAATGCAAGTTCCTGTTTTAGCACTTTGCCCAGCAGGTGCATCTTTACCACCATTTGCATCATAAGTCACTGTATAGTCAGCTGAAGTAGCCTGCCATATAGCATATAAAACGATATTTTCATCTTCACAGTAGTCACTTCCAGGAGCATACTTAGTATCAGCTTTAGTATCTGTTGCTACTTTACTCCATCCTAGGAATGTATAACCTTGTCTTACAGGAGTGAGTGAACTTATCTCCATACACTCATCATCTGAAATTTCTGTTTCAGGTAGATTAGTTACTGTATCAGTAGTATTTGCATTGTAAGTTATTCCCCTAGAATCTTTTGGTGCATCTACACAGAATTCGATATAGTATGCAGCAGGTGAATACACTTGATTTAGAGACACACCTGGGAAGTAAACACCATCTTTAACATCTGGTTCACTATATGTTCTAGTAATTCTCCATCTATTAGTAGCATCAGTTGATGTAGATATAGTATCTGGTACATGGATATCTGTATTAGGTAACGTTGTTCCTTTTTTTACTAAATCACTTGAACTTAGATTATCGATATTATTCTTTAAATAAGTTGCAAGTGGACTAAGAGTTGAACTTCCTGAGATTTGCTCTACTTCATTTTCCCAATTCGCAT
>JAZQJK010000121.1:0-2809 GCA_045541615.1 Bacilli bacterium | reverse complement strand
TATTAATTTTATTATTTCATCATATATTTCATCGTTTACTTCTGTTTCAAATACTCTGTTTAAAATCTTATTCTTTTTTGCTTTCTCAATTACTTCTCTATCTTTCTTTAAATAGCAACCATGTCCATTTTGTTTTCCAGTTAAATCGACACTTATTTCCCCATTGTAATTTACTACTCTCAAAAGTTCTTTTTTGGGAAATTTTTCACGTGTCACGATGCACATTCTCATCGGTATTTTTTTGTTTTGCATTATTTATTTCCTTCTTCGTTAACTTGTGTCATCGATTTAACTGTTAAGTGATATTTAGTGAGTTTACTCGCAAGTTTAATATTAGAACCTTGTTTACCTATTGCTAAGCTTAACTCATCATCACTTACGACGACGAATGCTTCATTTTTTGGACTCTCTTCATTTATCGTGACATAGACATTTTTAGCAGGACTAAGAGCATTTTTGATAAATTCTGCTTTATCTTCAGAATACAAAACTAAATCCACTTTTTCGCCATTTAATTCTTTGAGAATACTTGCAATTCTCACACCCTTATCTCCTATACATGCTCCAATTGCATCGATGCGTTCATCTTGACTTGAAAGTGCAACTTTACTTCTAATACCTGCTTCACGTGCAACACCATGAAGTAGTACTGTTCCATCCATTAGTTCTGGAATTTCAGCTTCAAATAGTCTTCTAACGAAATTATAATGTTTTCTCGTGCATAAGATAAGTGGTCCTTTAGGTGTTTCTTCTATTCTTTGTAAGTACACTCTTATACTAGACCCCATTTTAACTACTTCACCTGGTATCATCTCATTTTTTGGCAAGATTCCTCTAGCACGGCCCAAGTCGACATAGTAATTTTTTTCATCTTCCATGGCAAGCATACCTAGCATAAGTTCACCTTGTTTACCATCATAATCTGCCATGATACTTTCGCGTTCTGCAGTTCTTATCTTTTGAATTAGAACTTGTTTAGCAGTTTGTACAGCAACGCGGCCAAAATCATCCGGTGTTACTTCCTCTTCGATAGTCTCACCAACCTCTATACCAGGAACTCTCTCTTGTGCATCAACTAGTAACATCTGAGCATCAACTGGTACTTTTGGTTCGATTACTGTTTCGTTTCCTTCTTCATCTATGACTACTTCAGGGTCTTCATAATCAGAAACTACGACATAGTACGTAAAAATCTTGACTTCTCCTGTTTCTCTATCTACTTTTGGTTTAACATTAGTCTTAGCATTATAGTTTTTCTTATATGCAGTTATAAGAGCTTGTTCCATCGCTTCAAAGATTATCTCTTCATCGATTCCTTTTTCTTCTGCAACTAATTTAACATTTTTAATGAATTCTTTACTGTCCATTTTAATTACCTCTTTCCTTACTAGATATATCTAAAATATATTCTTCTTGTATTAAGTCTAAATCATCTATTATGGGATTTATCACATTAGTCGCCTCGACAATCGCATCCATGTCAAGACCATTTACTTTATCGAGTGTTATCTTTAAAAAATGATAACCATTTTCTTTAACAAAATCTACTTCATCTACGATTATATTTAATTCTTTCATAGGTTCTGTTATCGCACTTGTAATTTTTTTTAATTTTTCTTCCATATTACCACCATTCATAAATAAAAGTGGGTCATCTTCTGCCCACTTCCTTTCTGTTTCAATGACTAGATTATAGCATATGTTTTAAAAAAATACAAATCATTTTAAAATATTTTGTTTTGGTTTAAGGATTCAGTATTTATCCTTTTAATTACTTCTTCAACAGTAGTGTCTTCTTCAAAAGCAATTTCTTTAAACATTTCTGCCAAGATGCCATCTTTGAATAGCATTTCAAATAAATCGTCTATTTTATTTTCTAAAGATTTAAATTCGATTTCCAAATCAATTGGATTAGTGATTATAAATTCATCAATATACGACATACTTGTATTTAGACTCCCATTTTCACTTTTGTATATTTTATCTTGTTCAAAGAAGGCATTTAGGTATAGTTTAATCATCTTTTTATCTGAGTGTCTCATCTTTTTTATTCTATCTTTTGAGAATTTTTTCCTTGTCTCTATATCGACATTCATTTTTATTACTGTCAATCTTTCATCCGGGATTAATGTATTGATGAGCATAATAAATGAAAGAAAATTTTTACTTTCGATGTTGACTGAATCTATTATAATTAAATCATTATTTATATCTTCTATTGCCTCTTTAATAGTTAAGAAATACTTCTTTTTAAATTCTATACCCCCATTAGCGAACCTCCGCTTTATAGACATCGAGTTGCATATATCATCATGAGATATTATTACACTTTTACCTTTAAATTCTTTTTTTAAACGTCTTGCAAGTGTAGTCTTTCCACTCGTAGTGGGTCCAAGTATAATACAAATCCTATTGTTTATCTCTAATTTCATAAACTGAGCCATTAAGAGATGATTCCCCTGCCAAATTTTTCTGATAGATGATTAAACATTCTATAATCATAATATTTGGCTAGTGCAACTGGTATATTAGATATGTATTCTTCTTTAGTCATATTAAAGTATTTTAAGTCATCCTCTAAACTGTCTGTTTTCATAGAATTCGTATTAAAACCTACTATTTTATACAGTGAATACATCAAAAAAGCACCTTTTTCTTTTTCAGTAAGCGTCTCCATGAATATATTTAGATTTTCATCTTCAAATTTCCCTAGGTCAAAAGCCTTAGCACTCATATACTTTAATATGCAATCTTTACTGATTTTTTTAAGTTCATCATAAACTTCTTTGGAGTTAGAATTATATTTGAG
>JAZQJK010000120.1:0-2373 GCA_045541615.1 Bacilli bacterium | reverse complement strand
AGTATACTATTTTGTCAATTCTTTCAGTTGATTAGTAAAAAGTGATAAGTATCAATAAAGATTAATAGAGTGGTAAGCGATCAACGAACCACGTTATTTAAACTAGAATAGTATTGAGTAGGATAATTATCACATGAATATTCAAGGAAAGGAGTGTGATAATGGAACGACTGAACGAATCAGAATGGGGAGAAAAGTTTGAAGAGCGAGAAAAAGATTGCAAAAGAAACGTAGATATAATGAGAAAGGATGGGAAAACTAAAGCGACAAATGCACGATATAAGAAGAAGTACGAAACGAAGAAGAAAGAGTTTTTAGAATTTAAAGGAGAAGAGCTAGTAACAACACTTAAGCAAAATAAAATGAAATTAACATTTCCAAACGGCTTGATAATAGAGGTTGAATGGTAATGTTTAAGTATGAAATGGAAGAAAGGATACTAGTTTATAAACATCCTGTAGATATGAGAAAATCATTTAATGGATTAGTATCATTAACAAGAAACGTATTAAAAGAATCCCCTACAGATAAAGTATTATTTGTATTTATAGGAAAGGATAGAAAGATTGTTAAGATACTAAAATGGGACAGAACGGGATTTGTGATATATGCAAAAAAGCTAGAGATCGGAAGGTTTAAAATATTTGCAGATGAAGAGAAAATTCTAATAAATAAAAGGAAATTATTACAATTTTTAGATGGATTACCTATTGGCATAAAGCGATAAATTAGATAGAAAGGAGGTATGAATTATGATGTAAAAAACTTAAAAAACATGGATAAAAATGAAATAATAGATAAGCTTTTATCCATGCAAACATCATTAAAAAGTGCATTATCAGAAAACTCAAAAAATCAAAAAGAATGAGAGTGAACTAAAAAGTGTGTAAACCCAAGTTAGTCCACATCTAAAGAAAGCTAGATATATCTAGCGACTCTGTCAGCAGTGGAATCTAAAATCGCCAATTGGTTTAGAACTCTAGACCAATTGTTTAAGCTAGAGCCATCCCATTTTTTAGCAAGCTCTCTAGTAATACGTAAATAAAAGATCTTGAAAACGCAAGTCATATTTTCGAACATGCCTTTTTTGGTAACTTTCCGTAAGCTAGAGTTTACAGACTCTATTGCATTTGTTGTATACATAATACGTCTTATGTCTGAAGGGAAAGAAAAAAGCTGAACTATATGTATAAAATTATTTTCCCAAACTTTAACAGCGCCAGGATAGTCTGCCCATTTCTTCTTGAATTCTATAAAATTGTTTTCACAGGATTCTAGACTTACTGCTCCATACAGAGATTTACAGTCTTTACAGAATTCCTTCATGTGTTTTGAGGGGATGTATTTTACTGAGTTGCGTATTAAATGAACTATACAACGCTGAACAACAGTTTCTGGATATATAGCTTTTACTCCTTCCTCTAAACCTGAAACACCATCCATGGACAAAAATAAGATATCTTTAACTCCACGCTCTTTTATTTTATCAAAAATATTAAGCCATCTTGTTTTTGATTCTGTATCGCCTCCGTAAATCCCCAATACCTCTTTTTTACCTTCAATATCAATTCCTAGTAATATATAAACTGCACAATTATCTACTGTGCCTCTATCATTTTTTACTTTAACATAAATACAATCAACGAAAACAAAGGTATATAGCTCTTTTAATGGTCGGTCTTGCCATTTTTGCACATCTTCTACTATTAAATCTGTTATAGTTGATATCTTATCTTGTGATAGCTTAAATCCATAAATATCGTTAATTGTTGCACTTATATCCCTTTGACTCATACCTCTTGCGTACATTGCAAGAACTTTATCTTCTATATCGGTTACATCATTTTTATGTTTAGGAACAACTATCGGCTCAAAGGTTCCATCTCTATCTCTTGGTGACTTTATATCAGCTTCTCCTACAGACGTCTTTATTCTCTTTCGTATATAGCCATTTCTCCTATTTTTCGTTTCCTTCTCCTCTAGTGAGGATTTAGAATAGCCTAAATGACTCTCTAGTTCTGTTTCTAACATCCTCTCAAAGAGTGGCGCAAATGCATCCTTTACTGCTTCTTGTATATCTTTAGCACTCTCTATTTTATAATTATTAAATATCAAATCTGCTATTGCTTTTGAGGCTGGATTCCTTTTAATTTCATTCTTTGACATCTTGTGTACTCCTAAAATTTAATATTTCTCTTTTACATCTTTTTTTAGGTTTACACACTTTTTAGTTCACTCTCAAAAACTCCCCCAAAAAGCTTCTCCTAAGCCCCTATTTCAGCCATCTTTGACTCTCTTCAACTCTTCGCATGCCTTAATTGGCTCGCATCTGGTGGCACCCTCCAGCCTCGACTTCCCAAAACACCCTCTAAC
>JAZQJK010000119.1:0-3270 GCA_045541615.1 Bacilli bacterium | reverse complement strand
TGGTAAAGTTTAAAAAAATGTTTCATCTTTATAGACAAAACATTTCTTTTTACTTTATTTACTCATTCTTTTGCGGACATTTTAATTGTGGATTTAATATATTAGCATATTTAATCATGCCGCTATAGGCAACTTTTCTATTTAATCTTGCTACGCTTGCTACATTCTTGTTAAGTGTTTAGACCAAGTTGGTCTAGGCAAATTTTAATTTTTGTAAATTTTCTTGTTGTTTTTAAAGATTATTCAAAAAGTGTTTTTGATAAATTACATTTGGCTTAGATTTTCAAGATTTTTGTTTTTGTAATTTCTATATGTAATAATACCTACGATTGAGAATACTAAAGCTAGTATTACAATTACTAATGTTGGAAATAGCCAACCGAACTTATCTTCCTCTTTTAAAGTAGCACCTAAAATCACGTATTCCATATCTTTATCTAGTTCGAAATCTATGTATCCATTATTAACTGCAAGTTCTTTTGTTTCAACTTTCCCATTTGAATAATAACCTAAAGTATATGTTGAAAGACTTCCATCTACTTTGACTCTATATTTACTTCCAGTTGGTATGTTTAGATTTTTAGTGTTAACTCCTATATAAGAATTATCTTTGACAAAGTTTATGAGTTCGTTATTTTGAATAGTTGTCGAGATATTTGGATTTATTGTGCTTTCATCAGAAATCTTTGTTCCATCGATAGTTAGTCGTTTTTGAACAATAGAATTTGAATCAAGCCACTCGAATACTAATGCTTTATTTTTATTTTTTAATATATCAACACTTTCTTCATTTAATGTAACCGCTGATGCACCTGCTTTAACACCTATTGTAAGGGAACTACTACCCGCGTTTAATCCATCAACAATGGAATTTATATCATTTTCAACATTAGTGACATCACTACCTCTTACAATTGTTAAATTATATGTCTTCATCGTTCCATCTTCTGCTGTTACGACAAGTGCGATAGAATTATTACCTACTTTTAATTCTTTATCACCTATTAATTGTACATTTGCATTTTTATGTTCAGCATAATATGTCATGTTTAAAATGCTTTGACTATATGGAACAAACATCTCATATTCAGTGAGTTCCTTATTAAATACAATCGTAGCACCTTCAACCCATATATTACTTAAATAACAGTTTGATGACTTAACTGTAGTAGTATCTGATACAGTTCCTTCCCTTGTGATTTGAATAACATATGATTTAGTCGATTGATTTTCAGCAGTAACTTTAACTACTATGTTATTTTTACCTACTTTTAAATTATATGACCCAAATCCTGTTGCTGTAGATTTAGGATTGTTCACTTTTCCTGTTACATTTATTTTTGTAACATCGTTAGGAACTGTATAATTATAAGCATAAGTATCTTTTTTAAATTTAAATCCTTCAATTCCAGTTACATTTAATTCTGAAAGAGTTGCATCAGTGTTTCTATGGTCTGGTCTAGTTATTGTAACTAAGTAAGATTTTTCACTTCCAGTTTCACTCGTAACGAGTATGTTAAAGTTATTTTCTCCATAATTCAGTTTCTTATTTCCGACACCATCTACTCTCGCTTTTGAACTCTCAGCTTGAGCACTTATAGTGACATTATCTGCATCGACTACAGCAGTATATTTAGTCGTATTTTTGTTAAATTGTGGTGAAAGTGACCCAGCAGAAAGTGAAAGGTTTGCTAGTAAGTTATTTGAGTCTGGTATATATATCGATACACTTTTAGAGCCAGATTTTGTTCCCACAGTATAAAATTTTGCATTTTCGTCTAGAGTGTCCCCTGCTGTAAATGTAAATGTACCAGAGCCAGTTGCACTTTCTAATGCCTTGAATGTAAATGTCACGAGTGTGTTACTAGTTATTCCATTTGGTCCACCTTGTCCATCGAAATAACTGTATATTATTTTTCCACCCTTATCATTTGCATCTCTATCTGCAATTGGTACATTTGATGGAGTACTTAGGTTTTCATATTTGAATTTTGTACTATCATATGTGAGAGTTATATCTGCACTTGCAACTTTAGTATGACCATTTATTAGAATACTAACATCAAACGTATTACCTGGACTAACCTCGTTTTTTGATACTGAAATCGAATAATTGATAGTTTTTCCATTTGCACTTGCATCTAGACTAAACCCAAATAATCCGATTATGAATATCGAAAATGATACGATTAATTGTTTTAATGTTTTCATCACAATTCTCCTTCTATTCCTAAAATATATCTTTTCATGAGTAAGAGGTTCGCACTTGATATGCCTCTTCCACTTATATTTGCAGCGAGTTGTTCAACTTCTCCAAGAGTGCTTATTTGTAAGATGTGTCTCTTGATTAACAGCATATCCGAAGAAGCAACTTTTCCATCACCGGTGACATCGCCTTTGACTATAGCGATATATTCTTTGACTTTGTTACCATTTAGTTTATATATTATTTTTTTATTCGTGCCTATGAATTCTTCACCTTCAACTGTGATTTCTAAGCCATCGATATTATAAGTGCTCTTTATGTTCTCGATTGAGGTTTGGTCTTTGAATCTTATATAATTATCTTCTAAATTTTTAAGTTCATCACCATACACTATGATGTCGATACTCACTTTTGCGTGGCTACCATCTAGGGCCTCTATTGTGAGCATTGTATGACCTTTACCAACTGCTTTGATTTTATTATCGCCCATAACCTCTATTACACCCTGTCTACTAAAAGTATACTTCTTTTCATCATAGGTAACTAAAGAAGGATTTACAGTTAGTTCATAGTCAAATACATCACCTATAAAATGGTCTTTCGTGCTATTAATGTTAAGTGTTTCAGTGAATACCACCGGTTTTGCTCTTAAATAAGGCATTTTACCATTTTCAATAGTCCAAATATTTGTGTCAAAGCTAGAGAAGTTTGCACTATTTTTAATTCCCTTTTCATCTAGTTTTTGACCGAGGTAGGTACACCTATTATCACTGTAATAATAGACATCATTTATATTTATACCATCAGGTTTTATTGCACTTTCTTGACAACCCTCTAAATCATTTCCAGTATAGTCTATTATTTTTTCTAAATTTATATTTTTATTTGAACTCTCAGCATATAAAGTCGACATACCCTTTGCGCGTTTTTCAAATATTCCTATATTAAATGAATTTTTTATTGTAGAATTACTTCCTAAGTATCCCGCGAATGCACCCGATAAATCACCATCTAATCTAGCGCGATTATAACTCTCTTCTATACTTGTTTTATATGTCTCTCCC
>JAZQJK010000118.1:0-4371 GCA_045541615.1 Bacilli bacterium | reverse complement strand
TAAAGACCAGTACCACCAACTATTATGATGTTTTTGTCTTTGTATTTTTCTAGTAATGTTCTCAAATCTTTTTGATAATCATATACGGTGTAATTCTCATCAGGATTTTTTATATCGAATAAAAAGTGTTCTATATTTTCTTTTTCTTCCTCTTTTATTTTTGCAGTACCGATATTTAACTCCTTATAAACTTGCATTGCATCGGCATTTATCACTATAGCGTTATACTTCTTGGCAAGTTCTATGCTCAAACGAGTTTTTCCTACTGCGGTTGGTCCTACTACACAAATTATCATTATTTTAATGTGACTTTCATGAACACTTTTTTACCTTTTTGAATTGTTGTTTCTTCGTTTTCGAGGGTATACTTGACATCGGTGATTTTCTCTCCATCTACACTTATTCCACCTTGTTCGATTAAGCGTCTTGCTTCACTCTTACTAGGTGCAAGTCCCGCATCCACTAAGACATCGATAAGCGCGCTTCCCTTAAGCAAATTACTCTCAAACGTTGGCATGTTTTCACTTGATTTACCTGCAAATATTTCTTCACTCATTTTCTTGGCTTTATCTGCTTCGATTTCACCGTGAACGAATTTAGTGACTTCGTATGCGAGGGCTTTATGTGCTTCACGCTTTTCAGGAGCAAGTTTGTGTTTTTCTTCAAGAGCATCTATTTCTTCTTTTGATAGGAATGTGAATCTCTTTAGATAGTCTATTACCATCTCATCTTCTGAATTTATGAAAAATTGATAAAATTCATAAGGACTAGTTTTCTCAGCATCAAGCCAAATCGCCTTACCCTCACTTTTACCGAATTTAGTTCCATCTTTTTTAGTGACAAGTGGCATCGTAAAGGCATATGCTTCTTTACCGAGTTTTTTTCTAATCAAATCTACACCACTCGTGATGTTACCCCATTGGTCTTGCCCAGCAACTTGCATAACACAGTTTTTATCTAGGTAAAGTTGGTAGAAATCCATCGCTTGCATTATCTGATAAGAGAACTCTGTATAAGTTATTCCTTCATCGAGTCGTCTTTTAACTATATCTTTATTTATCATATAGTTTACATTGAAATATTTACCAAAGTCGCGAAGGAAAGTTATGAAATCGATATCTTTACTCCAGTCGTAGTTATTCACGAGTTCAAAATCACCAAAGACTTTTTGTATTTGTCCTTTTAATTTTTTAACATTTGCATCTACTGTCTCATAAGAAATTATTTCTCTTTCTTTTGAAGGTCTTGGGTCTCCGATAAGTCCAGTTGCACCGCCTACTAAAATTATAGGTTTGTGTCCATGGTCATAGAGTCTTTTGCAAATTAAGAAACTAGACAAGTGCCCGATGTGAAGCGAGTCACCTGTTGGGTCAGTACCGATGTAAAAAGTTATCTTTTCATCATTCAATTTTTTTTCTATTTCGGGACTAGTCATATCTTTAATAAGTCCACGCCAATTTAATTCTTCAAATAAAGTCATAATAAAAACTCCTTTTCTCATTAAAAATTATATGATATTTTAACACTATTGTCAAAATTTTATCCTTCCATCATTTTTTCAAGATTCATTTGATAATCCATTTACCATTTTTATCTGCACCAATTCTCTTAATATAATCATTATCAACTAAATATTTAATATGATTTCTTATGGTTCTTGATGTTACGCCTAATAAATTAGCCATTTCTTCTTGAGTATACATTATACTACATTTCCTAGTATTTACCTAGTAAATTTCCTAGATAGGTACATTTTCTTTACTATTTTGAATTTCTCAATTTGTTTATTTGCCTATTTAGTATTATGCAAAGGTTATTTATTCTTCTATCAGAAAATCCTGTTATGTGCTGGTATTCGTGGAGTAAATCATCAAACCATGGGACAATTCCAACTAGTTTATCTATATCTATTCTTTTGAGGTCTTTTACTATTTTTATTATTTCATCAAACGGTTTCTCTTCGTAAAATAGTCTACCTTCACCACTTATATGCAGTTCTTTGTCATCGTAGTGTTCGATTTTCAGGCTCTGACCACTGTCAAATATAGGTGCAACGTCGAGCCATTTTAAAGTATTCACATCTCTTATGATTCCAAAATTATTCAAGTGTCTATCTTCATTCATAATGAGAAAATCTAAAATGTACATATTTTCTAGTTTTAATCTCGCATCACTTATGCCATTTTCTTCAAGTATTTTAATGTACTCTTCATAGTCTTCGATAGTATCGTGCCTCTTCATATCGTTTTTTATTTGATAGCAAGTTATGAATTCTGTATCTTTTGTTATAAAACATGGACACTTTGATACCACTGAATCTTTGTATAAATCGAGTGTATATGTGACATGGTCAAAACCTAGACGCGTGCATATCTCACTTGCAAGTACTTCACAAAACGGTTGTAATTTTTCATTTTTGTACCCACCCTTTAATAGATATCTCACATCATTTTCGATAATCCATGCTTTTCTTAGCATTCCATCTGTCGTGTTATTTGGAGTTTTAAGTGAATCGTTCTTAGTTATACTTTTGCCGTTTTTGGAAAGAGATGCCTCCATAAATTCGCTATATTCAAAGTCATTATCAAAAAAATTTATATCATCATATGTGATTTTAGAATCATACGGTCTAATCCAGTATTGGTCACTAAGTGATAACCCCAGTGCTTTATCAAGTAGTTCACTCGGCGCTGTTATGTTTAGGCGATGTAAAAGCAAATCGAGTTTATCTCTCCATGCTGGTATTCCTCTTCCCTTAAACCATTCAGTTAAGTTTACCCTGAAAGGAGTATCGTTTATCTCGTTTTCAATATAAAAACTTTTAAGTATATATGGAGCATAGTCTATATTTTCGACATCAAAAATTCTCGTAAAAACTCCTGTCGCTGGGTCATATTCTGCTGTCAAAACTTCGGTATTTTTATTCATTAAAAAGTATTTCATGTTGTATCCCTCTCAGGTATTTTAGCATATTTCTCATATTTTTACTATGATACGATAACATTATTTTACCTAAAACCATAAACTATATTAGGAGTTAGGAGGTTATATTTATGTACTATTATGGATATAATGGTGGCTATGGTGGCTCCAGTCAATATTACCAAAACCCATGCTGCAACAATGGATTTGTCGGTTATACTCAAGGTGGTTATGGTTTTGGTGCTGCCCTTTGGATTGTCTTATTCATTTTATTAGTTATAATCATCGGAGCAGGATGGGCAACTGGTGGAAATAATCAATGCAATAGACATTAGAAGTAGTGCTTTTTGGCATTACTTTTTATTTTTAGTCACTGTCTTATATCGACTCTTATTTTCTATTCGAAAATACATTGTATCTAAAAAGTTTTGCAAGTCTATTTGCAAAACTTCTACATTTTGACCCTTTTTGCAAGTGAATTTACATTTAAGATACATCACTTTTTAATACTCTTATTATAATGCTCAAAAAAATCGATGACCTTAGCACTAGGTAATTTTGTGGTTATTGTCTCTTGTAGTAATTCTATTTCTTCTTCCTCAATATTTTCACTCTTAAAATAATAGAGATAATTTATAAAATCGTATATACTTAGTTTGAAGTACATGAACTTCAGTCTCTAAATTTTTAACTCCATATTTTTTACCCATGACTTTTCACCTCACTAAACTTTAGGCTATTTTACTTTTAAAATCGTAAAAAGTCTATAAAATCATCCTTTTTAATGTAAAGTAATTAGATTTTGAATTTGTAAGTTTTACTAACTACTAACAGTGATATTAAAATCAAAATTAGAAAAACTGTGATACTAAAAACTTCATACATGAGCAAAACATAAATAATAGATGCAACTATTATAGAAGTCTTATTCTTAAAGATAGTTATGAACACCAAAACAACGGTGGTGAGTAGTAGGTCAAATAGCACTGGATATATGAAATAATCTAGATTTGCCCCTATAATGTCATAAAAAGGAATTAATATTAAAATATAATGAAGTATATCGAAAAGCACAACAGCAAGCGACAAATGAAACAGTTTTGATTTCAAAAATTTTTTCGGATGCACTCTTAAAAAGATGAAGTCGTAGATATGATCTAATTCATAAGTGTGATATCTATATGTAAAAAGTATTATTAAGATGAATTTATACATCATCAATAACCCTAGGTCGCTTTTGGGTATATTCATCAGCGCGATAACATCATTTAACTCAATAATTGGTTTACCGACCTTTAAGATGATGATATCAACTATGAGAAATAGAAAAAATGCTAAAATAAATAGTATGTTCTTTCTAATTTGTTCTTTTAATATTAAAAACTGCATCATGATATATCCCTTTTCTTTTTTGTCATAATGTAAAATAAAAATTTACAAATTCCATAG
>JAZQJK010000117.1:0-2220 GCA_045541615.1 Bacilli bacterium | reverse complement strand
TTAAGTATTATTCTAACGTCTATATTCATAGGTTTAACATTTTTTAGATATGAGAAAAAGGAATTAGTTTAATTAAAGTTTTCTGCTTGTAGTATGTTATTCTGCTGAAAAAGTTGCAAAAGACTATCCAGATATTTTAATAAAAAAATAAATTCGTGAATATTTTAGTGATTAACATTAAAAAAACGGAGGGACCAATTCGGTCCTTTTCTTTTAAGAAGGTATTGAAAAATATATAAAAATTAGATAGAATAAGCCCGTGAAAGGGGAATCTTTATGAATGAAGTTTTGAGTTTTTTATCGAGCACTGATATCTCAAAGGATGAATATGTAGTATTAGGACTCTCGGGTGGACCGGATTCGATGTGTTTACTAGATATTCTCATAAACCGAGGTTACAAAGTAGTGTGTGCTCATATTAATCATAATATAAGAACAGTCAGTACTAAAGAAGCAAAATTTCTAAAAAATTATTGTGAAAAAAAAGATATCCTTTTCGAGTGTTTAGAGTTAGAGAAGGGTCAAAATGGGGAATCGTATTATAGAAAAAAAAGGTATCAATTCTATAAGGAAACTGCTCAAAAGTACAACACTAAATATATCATGACTGCTCATCATGGAGATGATTTAATAGAAACAGTGCTTATGCGTATTACAAGAGGTTCTAATTTAAAAGGTTATAGTGGATTCACTGAAATATATGAAGAAAACGGTTTTGTATTTTTAAAACCTCTCATACATCTCTCTAAAGAAGAAGTTATATCATATAATGAAAAGAAGAACGTTCCATATTTTTTAGATGAAACTAATGAGGAAGATGTGTATACGAGAAACCGCTTCAGACACCACGTCTTACCATTTTTGAAAGAAGAAAATAAACACGTAAATAGAAAATTCCTGAAATTCAGTAAGGAATTAGAGGAAACACAAATGTTTATAGAGGGTCTTGTTTTGAAACAGATTGCCAAAAATTATAAAGAAAATTCAATTAATTTAAATCACTTCTTAAAATTGGACAAATTTTTACAAAGAAAAGAGTTAGAATATATTTTGAATCTTCTATATGGAGATGATGTTGATAAGTTGAAAGTTATCCACAGCCAAAAAATTTTAGATTTACTTGATGAGAAAAAAAACTTCAGTATTGATTTGCCATGTGGACTTAGGGCTATATGCGAATACGACATGCTTAGATTTGAGAAAAAATCGGATAAAGAAAACTACTGTTATGAATTAAAGGAGGAATTGATTTTACCAAACGGGTATACGATTAAAAAAGTGGAAAAATCAAATGATAAAAGTAATTACACTGCATATCTCAATTCGAATGACTTAAAATTGCCACTCTATGTGAGAAATAGAAAAGATGGAGATAGGATAGAAATAAAGAACTTAAACGGTCATAAAAAGGTAAAAAGCATTTTTATAGATGAGAAGATATGCAAAAAAGAAAGAGATGTGTGGCCTCTTCTTGTAGACAGTGAAGATAACATCCTATGGATACCGGGTTTGAGAAAAAGTAAATTAGATAGTGAAAATATAGAAAAATGTGATATAATACTTAGGTATGAAAGAAAGGAAAATATTAATGAAGAATAAAAAACAAAATGTAAACAATAATACAAAGTCGTTTGCAATGTACGGATTACTCATACTTGTGATGTTCGGTGCAATATATTTTTATGGTGCTTCTAAGTATGAAGTGCATGACTTGACATATGATGCGTTCATGAAAGAAGTAACTGAAGGTAAAGTCGAGGAAATCGAAATAACTCCTAAGGCGGGTTCAAGTGTCATTTTAATTGAAGGTAAATTAGATGGCTATGAAAAAACCGAATCATTTAAGGTGACTTTGCCATATTCAGATTCAGTTTATGAGAAATTGCTCACTTATGTCGATGTAAACGAAATTAAAACTAAGACTAATAACGACCCAGGAAGTGTCACACTATGGACAGTGATTTTAAATGTTTTACCTCTTGTGCTATTGTTATTTGGTCTCATGTACTTCTTGACTAAAATTGCGGGCGGTAATAGTAAGTCTATGGATTTTGGTAAGAGTACTGCTAAATTAAATGCCGATGGTGGTAAAGTTAAATTCACTGATGTGGCCGGTTTAAAAGAAGAAAAAGAGGAAGTCGCAGAATTGATCGATTTCTTGAAAAATCCTAAAAAGTTTCAAAAATTAGGCGCAAGAATACCTAAAGGTGTATTATTAGT
>JAZQJK010000116.1:0-2088 GCA_045541615.1 Bacilli bacterium | reverse complement strand
GCTTGGCCTCCGACTTGTTAAATGATTATTATTATAAAAGCATAGATGGAACTAGTTCAGGGTCATGTTACTTTTATAGTACAACGGTGACTAGGAATTGTGATTATACTGAAACGGGTATACAGTCAAGTTATCAAGGAATGGTAGAGAATGTCACATGGAATTTAGGGGGATCAGATGAAATATATAATCCAAATGATATGTATACATATGAAAGAGGTACTACAGTATCAAGTGGTGTTTCAGCAACTGGAACGGGATATATAGGACTGATGTATCCAAGTGATTATGGATATAGTGTGCTTGCATCTTCTTGTGCAAGGACAACAAATTTAAGTTCATATAATAGTGCAGAGTGTGCAGGAAAGGCTTGGATGTTAAATTATGGTTATGAGTGGACAATAACCCCGAAGTCTTCCAACTCAAACAGTGTGTGGATCGTCAACAGCGACGGCTATGTTCACGGCGACGACGCGACTTACGGGTTTGCGGCACGTCCAGTCTTATATCTAAAGTCTAATGTGTATATTGCAAATCCAGATTCAGGAAATGGATCTATAAGTAATCCATACGTCGTAAATGGATAACTTAAATCTGCCGATAGTTCGCTTTAGAGAACTCGGCAGTCAATGTAGCCCTGTAAGGGCAAAAAAACAAATGGCATAAACGAAAATTATGAGAGGTGTTAGAACATGTTCAAAAGTGTAAACAAGTGTAAACTCAGGAGGGGGGTAACTTTACAAAAAAAATGTAAAGTTATACAAAAATAGAAGCAAGTTTATAAATGCTTATAATGAGGATGCATGGATTATTTCCTACATCTTTGATTATAAGATTATCGATGGGGCTAGGGCAGGGTTTCTCTGACCTTGCTCTTGACAAGGTTCTTGCAAAGCTAGAAAAAGAGAAGATTTCTTACAAAGTGGACTTTTTGGATAGATAACCTATTGTAAAAAATTTTAGAAATATCAATCGATATGATGATGTGCTAAATGTCGCAAAACAAAAAACAGATATCAAAAATCGTACTGATTTACTACTATGCAAGATTAGAAATTCTTCGCTTGAGGACTTAGAAAATATAATGAGGTTAATCGATGAGTACTATAACAAATAAAGAATTTCTTATCGCCAATAAAACCTCAAAAGTGATATTAGAACTATCAAATATAATGGAAGTTGTTCCTAAAAAATATTATTATCAAAAAAATAAAACTTTGGGGTATGCATATGAGTTGTTAGAGACTATCTATATCGTAAATAATGCAGATTACGATATATCACGGGAAGTTCAAATAATTAAAAAAGACATTACGATGCTCGATTTTTCTCTAGGATTTTTTATAGATAAAAAGTGTTTATCTATAAAACAAACTCAAAAGACAATTTATTATTTGACTGAAATATCAAAAATGACAAATGTTTGGTTTTCTAATATGAAAGAAAAAAGACAATGAATGTAGATTACTATGAACTCAGGCGTATCTATGAAGAAGAGATAAATAAAAATGTCAAAAATAAATGTCGGATATATAAATTTGAACAGAAAAAAGAACAATATTTTCTCGATATGTCGATTAAACTCAAAAATGGCACCTATGATGGTGGGAGATATAATATTTTCCTAGTTACTAAACCAAAGGTTAGAGTAATAATGAGTCAAGGAATATATGATAAAACGATAAATCATTATGTAACTAGGATTATTTTGGAATCTAAATTATCTAAATATTTGTATGATGGCAATGTTGCAACAAGAAGAAATATGGGTACTGATAAGGGTATTAAGTTACTAAAAAAGTATATAGAAGAAAATAAAAAATATCGAGAATATGTCAACAAAAATATTTTGAGATTATCAGAGAAACACCCAGATTTACCACTTTATAGAAATGGTAAAGGATTACCAATAGGAAACATGTCCAGTCAATTTCTAGCAATTTTCTATTTGAGTAAACTTCATCACTTTATAGTACACGATTTACATATTAAACACCTAATTGTATATATGGATGATTATATATTAATTCATCCTGACAAAAACTATTTAAAAAATGCTTTAAGTAAAATAGAAAACAAATTGAAGTA
>JAZQJK010000115.1:0-5376 GCA_045541615.1 Bacilli bacterium | reverse complement strand
GATGCCGAAAAACTCGATTTTAAAATCGTTATTAAAAATGGAAATATCTTTATAAAGAGTAATACTCCCAAAAAAATAGAAGTAGTCGATGAGAACTCTAGTATAGAATTTTTAGATGAACACTATAAAAAGATTTCTAAAGAGGATTATGAAAAATATGATTTCGATTTGACACTCTTAGATAACTCTAAAAAGAAATTGCGCTATTCAAATGTCTATAATTCTTATACAATGCTTAAAACTGGATTTAAAAAATTATTCGATTACAGTTTTATGAAAAAAGTTTTGCTTCTCGGATTTTTTGTATCAGCTATGTTTATAGTCTATGCTGTAAGTAATATTTTTGGCGTTACAAAGATAGATGAGAGTAAGTTTGTCACTTTAAATAAAAATTATATAACTGTTGAAAATAATGGGAATGACTTAGATAAGTTTTTAAAACTAGAAGCAAATCCTGATATTGGCTACATTTTGCCAGGCGATTCACTTATAAATTTTGATGTGAGCAATGAGGTTATTTACCAATTTCAATATGTTAGTAGTAGCATCACCGCAAGTCTATCGAGTTTAGACCTGATTAATGCTGGCAATATCATATATGGAAGTTATCCAGCAAATAAAGATGAAATAGTACTAGATGTGATGAGTATTGATAATGCAAATCTCTTAAGTAGTGACCTTAGCATGATAGGGCTTAAAAATTATGATGACTTCATAGGGAGAAGTGTAAACGTAGGTTCATCAATTGAATTTAAAATAGTTGGAATAATAGACTCAGGTAGTCCTTCCGTTTATACTGATGAGAGTAATTTTACTAAAATACTTGCTGCTTCAGAAAACGGTGGATACGAGGATGATTTCGATACTTCTCGTGATATAAGAAATTATGAACAATATAAAGATAGAATAACTATCAAAAAGGGTAGAGCGCCTCTTAATGATTATGAAGTCCTCGTGAGTATTGAAAATGAATACGACATGCCTATGAATAAGACAATAGAGACAAAGGTGGGCAAAGAGAAACTCAAAGTAGTCGGCTACTATACATCTAAATATGGAGAATCTGGATACTATGTCAGTGAAAATACAATTAAATATGAAAATATTTCCAAACTCAAAGGCATGACTATATATTCAGAAGATAAATCTAGTATGGTAGAATATTTACAAGATAATGGATTAAATGCTATAGATAGTTATGAGCACAGTAAAAATGAGTATATTGAAGGTGCCAAAAACATGATAACAGAATCTCTAGTAATCGCCGGAATTCTTCTTGCAATATCATTTATAGAAATATTTTTAATGATACGTGCATCATTCTTATCTAGAATCAAAGAAGTCGGTATCTATAGAGCAATAGGTGCTAAAAAAAGTGATATTTATAAGATGTTCTTAGGTGAAATACTCGTGATAACTACAGTCGCAGGAATACCTGGATATACTCTTATGGCACTCGTATTAAACGAATTTAGTATGATAAAATATCTTTCTGGATATTTCCTAATAGATATAAAAGTCTTAGTAATAAGTTTAGCACTCATATATTCTTTAAACATAATAGTAGGTTTAATGCCTATCAGAAAGACTATCAAAAAGACACCTGCACAGATACTATCTCGAAATGATGTAGATTAAAAAGAGAAACTGAAAATTGATATAATGCGAAAGAATTTGATTCAAAAGTGGAATGTTAAAGAAAAAAGTGTTTACTTTATACAGAAAACTGCATAAAGTGGAACACTTTTTATATTGTTTTCAAAAGCAAAATTTTTACTTGAAATTCTTATCGCATATTTTGGATTAAATTTTTCCATATATACTTTTAAACTCTTAGATTGAGTATTACCGCTGGACTTAACTTCTACAGGAATTACACCATCCTCATTATAAAGAAGGAAATCCACTTCCGCGGTATTATCACTTGTCCAATACAATAAATCTATACCATTTTGTTTAAATTCGCAGGCAACATAGTTCTCTGTTACAATACCCTTATATAATGATAAATTATCACCGATTACATCCTTAGGAAGTATGCCGAGTTGTCTTATTAAAATAGCAACATCACTCAAAAATAATTTGAATACATCATAATCTACAAAACCTCTGGGAGGAATTTTAGGTAGTTTAACCAAATCAGTTCTAAGTACTAATCTACTATTGATGAGCCACTCTAAAGATAATTCATAATCACGAGATTTAGAGTTTTTATCAATTTTACTATATTGAAATTTTTTAGATGGATTTTGTAATTGGGAACCTATTTGTGAGTAAAGTTTTTTAGTCTTTAAAGCTTCACTATCACTTTTTATATAGTTTTTCATATCGTTAAAATAAGATTCGATTATATCAGAAATAATATTTTCATTATATTTTAAAATATTTTGTTCATTATCTATGAAGTTTTGTACCGATTCAGGCATTCCACCAATCCATAGATAATATCTATATAATTTTAAAAGATTAGAATGCATAGGTTCTGGCATTTGTTTGTTTTCTCGATAACAAATATTAATGTTTTCAATCCATTTCTCATGACCTGTGGCAATTAAGAATTCCTCAAAATCCATCGGATACATATTTTCAAGATAAACTTTACCGACAGGAAAAGACATACTAGTGCGAGTGAGCATAACCCCAAGTAGAGAACCAGCACATATTATATTTACATTATTATGTTTTTCGCAAAAAAACTTTAGTGCACTTATAAACTCCGGAGATTTTTGCACTTCATCTACAAAGATAATTGAGTTTTCATCTTCTATATCAAAGTCTAACATGAGAGCAAGTTGAGTGTATTTGTCTTCTGAGTTTATATTTTGTTTAAATAAATCGATAATTTCGGTATTCTCTAGAAGATTAAAAACTTTATAATTTTTAAATTCATTTTTACAAAATTCTTCAATTAAAAACGTTTTTCCTACTTGTCTAGCGCCCAAGACCATCAGAGGTTTTTTATATTTGTTTTCTTTCCATTTTATTAAATTATCATAGAATTTTCTTTTCAATTTTATCACCGCTTATAATATAGCATAAAAATGGCGAAAAATCAAGGTTTTACACCTTTTTGGCACGACTTTTTGAAGAAAGTTACACCTTTTTGGCACGACTTTTTAATAAATTTTTGAAAAAACGTACGGATTTATATGAAAAAAACGTAAAAATACAGGTGGGTAGATTTTATTTTCATAATATGTTAAAATACTAAGCATGAGAGGAGGGGTACCCATGAATACTGTGTGCCTAATCGGAAGACCAAATACAGGGAAGAGTTCATTATTTAATAGACTAATCGGCGAAAAGAAATCAATAATAATGGATGACCCCGGAATAACAAGAGATAGAATTTATGGAAAAGTCACATTTAATAATAAGACATTTCATCTAATCGATACGGGAGGAATTGACTTAACTGACGAAACTTTTAACGATAGAATAAAAATACAAGCTGAGATGGCTATCGATGAATCAGATGTAATTGTCTTTGTCGTAGATGGACTTACTGACTTAACAGAAAATGATAGAACCATCGCTGGAATACTCAGTCGTTCTAATAAGAAAGTCATAGTCGCTGTAAATAAAATCGATAACAAACAAAGAGAAGAGAACATATATTCCTTCTATGAACTCGGCTTTGAAAAAGTTATGCCTATAAGTGCTGAACATAAACTTGGAGTAAAAGAATTACTCGAGGAGATAACGAGCGATTTCAACGAAAATCCAACTCTCCCTAAAGATGATATATTGAGATTCAGTTTCATCGGTAGACCAAATGTTGGGAAAAGTAGTCTTACCAATGCCCTTTTAAACGAAGAGAGAGTTATTGTGAGTGATATACCAGGAACGACAAGAGATGCAATAGATACCAAATTCAATTATGAGGGAGAACCATATATTGTCGTAGATACTGCTGGACTTCGTAAAAAGGGGAAAATATTTGAATCAGTTGAAAAATACAGTTTAATTAGAACTCTAAAAGCGATAGATGACTCAGATGTATGTGTACTCGTCATTAATGCTGAAGAAGGTATAATCGAACACGATAAACACATCGCAAGTTATGCGATAGATGCAGGTAAATGCTTGGTAATCGCTGTAAACAAGTGGGATACGATAAAGAATTCTGACACTGCGATAAAGGAATGGAAACAAAAAATTAAAAATGAATTCCAATTCGCAACATATGCCAAAGTAGTTTTCTTAAGCGCTGTCACTAAAAAAAGAATACATACACTTATGCCTGCTATAATCGAGTCATTCGAAAACGCAACAAACCAAATAAAGACAAGCATTTTAAATGATGTCATAACAGATGCCTATATGATGCACCCAGCACCAAGTTACAAGGGAAGAAGACTTAAAATATACTTCGTAAGTCAAACCGGTAATAGACCGCCTAAGTTCACATTCAATGTCAATAACAAGGGACTCGTACACTTCAGTTATGAAAGGTACTTAGAAAATGTCCTTAGAAAGAATTTCGAACTAGAAGGAACACCAATAGTTATCCAATTTAAAAACAAAAACGAGGATGCAGACGAGTAAAATATGAATAAAGATAAAAATTACTACATATATGAGATGGATATCAAAGCACTTAACATATTTTCCATCGTACTTTTCATACTCGTACTTCTCCTAACAATACTAGTTAATAAAACTTTCTTTTTGGAAAGTGTCGATTATGTTTTTTCTGGGATGAACTTTGTAACATTTTTCATATTATACTTTTTTTACATGTTACTGCACGAATTATTACATAGTGCATCTTACGTATTAAACGGCGCAAACTTCAAAAACGTGATATACGGTGCAATGCTTGAAAAAGGTGTACTTTACTGTTTATGCAAGGAAAATATCACCAAAAGAAACATACTCGTATCTCTCATGACACCACTTTTTATAATAGGTATAATCACATTCGTAATATCGATTATATTTGAATTACCATATCTCTTATTTCTCTCGATATTTAACATAAGTGGATGCGCTGGTGATATAATCATGTTCGCATTCATATCGAAACTTAAAACAATAGAATTCACGGAATTTGATAATCCGATTGCTTTTGCCATCTATACGAGAGAAGATGTGACAAAAATTAAAAGTCTTGGCCTAAATTTCATAGAAAAGTGTGATGAAGTAAAAAGAGAATACTTAAAAAAAATTACGGTAAGTAAACCTAGTATGATTTTCTTTATAGGGTGCATAATCATATTAATAGTATCTTTATTTATTTAATAAATATACCACCATCATAAAAATAGTGACATTCTAAGTTTTGTCAATAATAAATTTTTATGATATTATATGCATACTGAAAAGACACGAAATTTCTAAAATTTTTAAAATTTAGAAATAATGTGTTTATTT
>JAZQJK010000114.1:0-6655 GCA_045541615.1 Bacilli bacterium | reverse complement strand
AATGAAAAAACAAAAATATTTACAAATTTGATTAAACAAATAATGGAGCAAAATAATGGAACTCTTTCTTCAAGAATGATTGAGCCACTTGAGATAAGTCGTCAATATCTTTCTATGCTTGAAAAAAACAATGAAATAGAGAGAATTTCTAGGGGAATATATCAGTCACCAAATGTTTTTGAAGATAGTTTTTATTCGTTTCAAACAAAATATAAAAAAGTGATTTTTTCCCATATGAATGCGCTTTATTTCTACGATATGACAGAAGAATTCCCATATAATTATACCGTTACAGTACCTCAAAATTATCATGTAGATACTGTAAACGAAAGGTGTAATGTGTTCTATGCTCCTGATAATTTACTAGAACTTGGAATGTGTGAAGTTGAAACTCCAAATGGCAATAAGGTTAGAACATATGACCTTGAAAGAAGTGTTTGTGATATTATTAGGTCTAAAAATAGAATGGATTTAGAACAAGTTAAGAAAACAATAAAAAAATATATGAATAATAAAAATAAAAACATAAGTAAACTTTCACAATATTCTAAAAAAATGGGAATAAATGAACAAGTAATGGAAATGGTGGGAATGTTTAATGATTAAATCAATTCAAGCAGTAAAAGACAAATTAAAAATTATTGCAAAAGAAAAAAATATGGAATTTAACACCGTTATGAGATTTTATATGTATGATAGATTTATTGACCGTTTATCAAGAAGTGAATATAAAAACAATTTTATTTTAAAAGGTGGCTTTTATTTGAGCACATTATTTGGAATCGATAATAGAAGTACGATGGATATAGATACTGCTATATTAAATGCCGATTTTGCTGATGAAAATATAATTCAAATGATAAATGAAATCATACAAATAGATGTAGAAGATAATGTAATGCTAAAAATAGAAAAAACTGAGACTATTAGAGAAGAAGATGAATATGGTGGAATAAGAATAACTATAAGATTTCGTTTAGAGGAGTTTAACGATAGTTTTCATATTGATGTTGCTACGGGAGACCCAATACATCCTGAACCAAATAATTATGGTTATAAATCTTTAATTGGAAATGAAAAATACTCAGTTTGGACTTATAGTATTGAAACAATTTTAGCTGAAAAAATCGAAACAATTTTTAGTAAGTTAGAAACAAATAGTAGAATGAAAGATTATTATGATATATATTTAATATATGGTAATGAATTTGAATCACTAGATAAAGATTGTTTTAGAAAAGCTACTCAAAAGACATTTAAAAAAAGAAATTTTGATGCTGATTTAGAAATTTGTTTAAATATTGTAAAGAATAGTGAAAGACTCCATACATATTGGAATGCTTATGCTAGAAAAAATAAATTTGTTAAAGATATATCATTTGAAGATACTATAAAATGTCTTGAAAAATTCGTAGATATTTTAATTCAAACATCAGTGTGAGTTGTAAGTGTAATAGGTGCAATATGTCAATAATTATTACATTACTTTTAATTAGGTTTACACTAGGCAAAATTTGCCTAGACTTTTTTTATTCGTTGTTGGGGTTCAAATTCACAAGTATTTAGTATTAATAATGCTGGTAGGCACGGGTGTCATAGGTGATGAATACCGATTACCGTAAAAATAAAAAACAACATCGAAGTTGTCTTTCTAAGAGTACAATCACACAAGTACTCTTTTTATTTATCGATTTCACCATTTAATTCATGGTACAAGTCCTCATACATCTTACCTTCAGATAAATTTTGCTCTATCATGACGTTTCTATATCTTTCGCGTTCCTTCTCGATTTCAAGATTCTTTTTCTTTTCATCTTCGTTGATGACATCTAAAATACTGAGCAAAATGCTAAAAAAACCACGTGACTTAGAGCGCCTCTTTACAGTAATATTTTTTTCTTCTTCAATCTCCATATTACAAACAAAATCAAGTCTACTTTGCATATCACAGTCTAACTTAATTAAGTCCTTCAAAGTGATAATTTTATTTACCAAATCATTCTGCTTATAATTTTTATTTATTTCAGCAAATCGCAACTTAAAATTTGGCATATAATCATTGAACTTTGCTATTCTAGTAGAATAATTTTTCTTTAAAAGTTTATCGTTTTCCTTAAATAAACTCTCTATACTCATTGTCATTTTTTCTATGTCAATATCTATTCTTTCCAAATCGAAGTCACACTTCGCCTTTAAAAGTAGGGCATACATGTGTTTACAAAACTCATTTTCTTTAGCAAAGGGACAACTGCAAGTCGCTGAGTCGATGATATCAGTTTTTTCCTTATTAAAAGTAATGGATACATCATATAGATTAGAGCCCTTTACTTTACATGAATAGGTGTTATCGTGCTTTATCGTACTAGAGATATTATCAGATGAGAAAATTTCTGTACCTCTTTCTATGACCTTTTTAAAAAACAACGAATCATATTTGCCGATATTAAAATAATTTTTCCTCATAAAAAACCTTTACTTCTCATCTGTTGAACCAAAACCACCGCTTCTAATACCTTCCGCATGGTCATCATCAGTGATTAAATACTTTTGGAATATGACTTGCCCAATGACATCGCCTTTTTTAATGAGTAAATCTTCTCCTGAAATATTGAAAAACTGAAAATAAAAGTGACCTTCATTATTCTCATTGTTGTAATAATCCGCATCGATAATGCCAATGCTATTCGGTATGATTAGACCTTTCTTTGGACCACTGCTCCTATTTACAAGCATATAAAATTCATCGCACTCACAGTAAGCCTTAAGACCAGTAGGGACTAGAGTAGGTTTAGTGCCGAATCTATATGCAGGTATCAACACATCCTCTGCAGCTTCGACATCATAACCGGCTGAATACTTAGTCTTTCTAACCGGCAAATTTATCCCTTTATCCTTATATTCACTTATTACTTCAAATCCTCTTTTTCTCATCTAAATCTTTTCCTTTCATAATTTCATATTCACGTATAATATAGTTATCAGTCATTCCAGCGATATAGTCGATTACTTTTCTCTCAGTAGAAGTTTCACTCAAATACTTTTCATCCATGTTAGAGAGATAGACCTTATTAATAGAACACTCCATATCATCGATATTATCTCTATAATATAAAAATAACTCATTCATAACAGTTTTAAAAAATTCCCTTGTCTCATCGGTATTTGCCTTATAATAAATATTATCGTAGTTAAATTTTTTTAAAGCGACTATTGCACTAAATACATCATCTGATAACTCTATATAGGGTTTATCCATGCTATTAGAGATGATATCTAAAATAATAGTATTTACTATTTCCTTATTAGTGTCTCCCAAGATAGAAGTAATTGTCTTAGGTATTTTTTCTTTATCTAAAATCCCAACTCGAACAGCATCTTCGATGTCTCTACCTAGATAGGCAATCATATCTGAAATTCTTACGACGCACCCCTCTAAAGTCATAGGTTTTAGTTTCTTAATATGATTTATATCTTTATAACACTTCTCATAATCTTCTAAAAAACCTTCTTTAGTTTTGCTTCGCGGAACATATTTACCTAGAGCAAATTCACCGTTGTGACAAAGAATTCCATCTAACACTTGCACGGACAAATTTATCCCTTTACCATTGTTTTCTAAGTACATAAGTTCCCTAACACTTTCGACATTATGAGAAAAATAAGTACCCGTATATTTGAGACTTATCTCATTTAAAATGCTCTCTCCAGGATGCCCAAATGGTACATGGCCGATATCGTGACCGAGTGCGATTGCCTCGATTAAATCCTCATTCAAAGACAAAGCCCTTCCTATAGTCCTCGCTATTTTTGCTACTAATTGTACATGTATAATTCGTTTGCTGATGTTATCATTTTGCCAATTGGTAAAAACTTGAGTTTTATCGATATACCTCGTATAAGAAAGAGAATGTATAATTCTATCGATATCTCTAAAAAAAGCAGGTCTTATATCATCCTCATGTTCATAAAATCTAATACAATCTGAACTTTTACAAGCATACTTCGATAGATACTGCTCATTATTTGTCATTATTTTTCTAATATTGTTTATATCTACATTCATAGTTCGTAACTCCTTCAAAAAAATTATACCATAATATTTAGAAATATGCTAAAATTAGGTGGGGGAACTCACATGAAAAAAACAGAATTACTTAAAAAATATATCAGTCCAATAGTCTTGTTTATATTATTTGCAAGCCTAGCACTACATTTTCCACTCACAGGAAATGATTTGTACTATGCCAATCAAGATTCTATTAAAAATTTTAGTTCATTTTTCGATATATCAGGCGGCAGTTTAGTGAGTACTGCTACAATAATCCTTTTGAGTAAATATCCTTTTTTAAAAGCCATGACATATGGAATAGTTTGTTCTGGATTGTTCATACTCATGAAAAACATAATTAACATTAAAAATACATCTCTCATGTATATGGGTATATTTTTGTTCATGCTCATAGGAAATCAAACTCTCGCGCCTACATTAGTATCGCTTAATGGTTTTATATTTAACATACTTGGAGTACTACTCACGTTCATAATACTGAATATTTTTATAAAAGACAAAATAAACAAAATAAATAAAATATTACTTCTATTTTTAGGAATAGCATCGGCACTTGTAAATCCTTATATATCGGTTTTACTCATAATTCTCAGTTTTAGTTATATGCTTAAAAACAAAAAGTACAAACTAATATACAAAAGAACTTTTATACTATTTTCAGGGTTGATATTTGGAACCCTAGTTCAGGGCTTGTGGTCAATAAATACGGATATTCCTCTTTTTAATTTAGAAATTCCTCATAATTTACTGCACAGTATTATTCCATCACTGTTTAGTGTAAACTTCCTAATAGTTTTAATAACAGTTGCATTTTTGCTTTTCTTCTCGATTAAAATCTACTTAAAAAGTGGCCCTAAAAATAAAGTTTTAACTATATTATCGATATCCGCGATTACTTTCTATGCACTTTGTTATTTACTCAGTACAAGTGATATATTAAATTACATAGCATTTATTTTGTATACTTCAGCATCGATTTATATACTTCTGCACTCAAATAACAGTATAACTTTCAAAAAGAAAATTACAGTTTATTATACAGTCAAAATTGCTTATTTACTCATTTTAACCTTCAGTGCTTTTCTAACACCAGCAAGTACAATTTTACCAATTTTAATAGATATATTAATCATTCTTGAGATTATAAATTATGTACTACCAAATGACTTTATGAAAAAAAGCTGGTTTATAATTGTAAGTTTACTACTTTTATCAGAGATATACATATATCACACAGTAAATGAAAAGCACGATCTCATGAATGTTTTCATAAAGAATCACCTGGAATGTGGAATGTATGAGTTTACTATTCCATCAAAATATGAAACTGAATACCTATATGACTACGTTCCAAACACGGGAAAAAACTTGATTGAGTTCATAAATTATTACGATGTTGATATGCCATTTGATGGAACTATAAAATTTGATTTTATAAATAAATAAAAAAATAAAAGAAATGGAGTAACAATATGAAAAATATTATAAAAAAATTTGATGAAAATGGCGATAAATTTGCTTATGAAGCTATTAAGGAGGCAAGAAAAAACAAAGAAAATATAACGGATTATCTCTTAGAAAATGTAGAAAAATTTGCTCAAGAGATCGATAAAAATCTAGAAGATTGTCCACTTAATATAATTTATTCTGTGTATCTTCTTGCAGAATTTGGAGAGAAAAGACTTTTTCCAATCTTAATTAAAATCTTTAAAAATAGTGAACTTGATCCTAATAACTTAAATTGGTTCGTCTTTACGGATAAATTATCTTCTGTTACAGTGAGTGTTTTTGATGGAGATTTAGAGTCTATTAATTCTATAATAGAAGATAAAAAGGTTGACGAATATATTAGAGAATCTTTCTTAAAGTGTTATGAATACTTCATCGCAGAGGGTATTGTAACTGAAGAAGAATGTAAAGCTTATTTGTTAAAATTAATAGAACTCTATGAAGGTGAAGTAGATGAAGTATTTGATGCAATTCAAGATATAATAGCTCAGGCCCATTTAATAAGTATGATTGATACAGTGAAGGATTTGTACAAAAAGGAGAGAATAGATAAACAAATGTGGGGGAACTATCCAGATTTTCTCGACCGTATGTTCGACTATGACAACGAAACTGAAATACATAAAATCACTGATTTTACAAAGGAACTCGGATGGTTTTTCAAAAAACATGATGTAGATGAAGAAGAAGTAGCAAATACAATGGTCAATTTTTTCGATCAAATTAAAAAGGATGTCGATTCTAAAATCAAAGCAAATCCCAAAATAGGACGTAACGACCCATGTCCGTGCGGCAGCGGTCGCAAGTATAAACAGTGTTGTGGCAAGTAGCTCGCAAAGCCCCGTAAATAAAGGGATTGCGGGCTTTTTCTCTTTCAAAAAAGTTGTAATTTTTTTCAAAAAAGTGCCTCTACATACGTTTTACATACGTTTTTTTTAGTGATTTTGAGCATAATCCTGACAAATTAATTATAAAAAAACATGATATAATTAAATAGATAAATAGTAATTCGGTGATAAAAAAACAATAATGTATGATATACTTATTATAGTAGAGATTCTGTTTTAGGAGTGATAT
>JAZQJK010000113.1:0-4158 GCA_045541615.1 Bacilli bacterium | reverse complement strand
CACAATGGCAAAAACTACTACTTTATTCGATTTAAATATATCTTTCATATAAAGGCTCACCTACTATATACATTTTAAGATATTTGAGTGATTTAGTCAATAAGCTAGTGGTTAAAATTACAAAATTATACAAATAAAAACTCACATTGTGTGAGAAACTATTCATCTATTCTATCAATGATAAAAACGGAATTGTTTTTTAAATCAAATTTATCTATAATTTCATTTGCTATTTTAGCATTCATGCTTTCATAAAAGTCGAGTATATCAGTTGTGATTTTTTCATATGAGAGTACATCATCCATTATATTAGATGAAACTGAAAAATTATTATTAAACTGATAAATAAGGTCAGCCCAAGAATACTTTTTAAACCTATTCATCTCCTCATCAGTGATTTCTAATTTAGTGAGTTCTTCTTTCAATAATTCAAGCACTTCTTCTATGTATTCTGATTCGAATACGAATGATATTACTATGTAATCATCTCTAATTTCGCGACTTGGATAAATATCCCACGTTATGAGGTTACCATCCGTGAGTTTTTCAGAAAAATCACTGGTGTGACCAAATTTCAAATATAATATAGCACTTAAATATGTCCTTAAAGTAAGACTATCATGGTCCTTAAACGGCGTTTTACTCATCTTAAAAGAAATCTTTGCTTTAGGTACACTTATATCCAGTTTTTTTTCTTCAAATGTTTTATCTACCTTAATCGGTTCATTTTGACTTCTTCTCATTATCTTTTTTGGCGGCTCAAAATTCTTTTCACTTTGATTCTTTTTGATGATTCCGAGTGCCTCAAGAGGTTTAAAATTACCGGATATGATGATGAACATGTTACTGGGTTGATAAAATACTTCATATGCTGAGTACAAGTCATCCGGGGTGATATTTTTTATGTCATCATAAGTACCACTTATCGTGTATTTGTGCTTATCTTTGATGTTTAAATTATTCTCTAAACCGAAGTTTAATACAGCGCCTGGAGTATTTTCGTACATACTAATCTCTTCTTTTATGATACCCTTTTCTGCATTCACACTTTGAGTCTTAAAAACGGGGTTTTGGACATAGTTTAAGAGTATTTCCAAGTTTTCTTTAAAGTTTTTAGAGGCAGTTACCTCATAGCAAGTGACATTATACGAAGTAAAAGCATTGACTGAACTTCCAAGTTGAGAGAAATCTTCAAATGCAGTGTGTCCATCATCCTCTTGGAATAATTGGTGTTCAAGAAAATGTGCCGTTCCATGTGGTGTGGTTCTATATGATTTTTCACCCTCTAATTTGAATTCGGTATCGAGACTGCCAAACCTCGCACTAAATGTAATATAAAAGTTTTTTGCCATGTTATTTGGGTACATGTATACTTCTAAACCGTTTGGCAATTTTTCGTAATATATCGCTTCATCAACTTTATTGTAAATAATTTTTTCCATGTTTAACCTCCCATCTTGTAAGTTAAGACTAGGTTTATCTTTTTCGATAATTTAACTAAATCGTCTACCGTCACTTTATTAAATTCCTCTATTCTCGACTCGATACTTGCAAGCCCAATTAGGTTTTTAAATAAATAGTTGTCTAGTAAACGCCCTGGACTATCGTAGATTAAATTTAAACTATTTATGAGCATCATTTTTATATTTGCTAATTCTTCTTCTGTAATCTTTCCATTTTTCATATCACTTAGACATGATTTTATCAGATTTAGAGTTTTAGATACGTTTTCTTTATCTATCGCAGTGTGCAATACGAGAAGTTTATCATACTTTTGGTACATCGTGTTTATGTTATAGCAAAGTGAATTTTCACCACGAACTTTTTTATATAGTTTACTCTCAAGTGATGCAGAGCCCCATATCATATTAAATATAGGCATGCAATAGTCTCTTTCGTAATCACTTAAATTTTTAACTGCATATAGTTGCACTAGATTTGTCTGGGTTTGAGTATTTTCTTCTTCTAGTGATATTGCCTTTTTTTTGTCGACATCTTCTAGAAAGAATTTGTATTTAGTAGTGTTTATTGCTCTGAATTTTGAATATTTATTCACCAATTTGTTTACTCTTTCCATGTCAAAGTTACCTATCACATATATATCAACTTTGCTATTTTCGATTACTTTCCTGTAAAAATTGTATAGTTTTTTTGGTGTCATGCTCTCAATCACTTCAGCATCTCCACATGCTTTAAAACTTCTCGGACTATTCGGGTCGAGTTCAGTTAATGCACTTAGTATACTCATCTGCTTAGGATTTTCTTTTACACTGTCTATTTCTTTTAAAAGTCTAGTTTTAATTCTCTCAAATATGAGTTCATCTGCTTCCTCGTTTTCAAAGTTCGGGTTAAATATGACATCAAAAGCGAGTGCAATGATATTCTCTAATTCATCAGTTTCCATGTATTTTGGGTCTAAAAAACTGACTACTAAGTTTGTCAAAAGTACATTTCCTATTCTTGAATTCACTGAGTATATACTAGATGCATACAATTCCTCAAGTTTTCTTCCAAATAGTTTTTTACTCGGATAACTTTTGTTACACTCAGTGAGATAATCAAATAAAAATGCTAGATAGGTTAAAGTTTCTTTATCACATCTATTTTGAAAAACTATTTCCATTTGAGAAGTCTTAAACTTATCAGTTTTTATCGTATATAAATTATAGCAATCATTTTTAAAACATTCGTATTTCATAATTTGCCTCTTTCTAGTCATTAGTATGGATTTTTTTTCAATTTTTATTTATATTTCTTTTAGAAGTCTATTTAATTCCACTGCATACTCAAGCGGCAGTTCTTTTTTGAAATCATCTATAAAACCTAAGATGAGTAGTTCCTTCGCACGCGCTTCGCTTATGCCCTTACTCATCATATAGAAAAGTTTTTCTTCACTTATTTTAGAAACAGTTGCTTCGTGTTCGAGTTTAGATGTCTTGTTTGAAACGGTATTTATTGGGTATGTATCGCTTTTAGAAATATCATCTAAGAGTATCGTGTCACATTTTATCGTGCATGAGGAATTTTCTGCATTTTTAGTGACTTTGACTTCACCTCGATAGTTTGCTATTCCACCGTTTGATGCAATTGACTTTGAAATTATGTTACTCTTGGTTTTTTTACCTATATGGACCATCTTCGCACCAGCATCTAAAACTTGACCTTCTTTGGCATATGCGATACTGATCGAGTTACCTATAGAATTATCACCCTTTAATATCGAACAAGGGTACTTCATTGTCACTTTACTTCCTAGATTACCATCTACCCATTCCATGACTCCACCCTCTTCTACTATGGCACGTTTTGTCACTAAGTTGTATACATCTTTACTCCAGTTTTGTATGGTAGAGTATCTCACACGGGCATTTTTTCCAACGTATATCTCGACGACTCCTGCATGAAGAGAATTTACTGAGTAACTCATTGCAGTACACCCCTCTATATAAGATAATTCTGCCTCATCATCGACGATTATTATCGTTCTTTCGAATTGTCCAAGTGCCATCGAGTCGATTCTAAAATAACTTTGAAGAGGTCTATCGAGTTTTACTTTAGGTGGTATGTATATGAATGAACCTCCACTCCAAAGGGCACCGTTTAGAGCAGTAAATTTATTCTCATCGTATTTTACGAGTTTGTTAAAATATTTAAAAAAAAGTTCTGGATAAAATTTTAATGCATCATCAGTGCTTAGAAATATCACACCTTTATCATTTAAACTATTCTCGAGTTTGTGATACACGACTTCACTCTCGTGTTGGTTTGTAACGCCGCCTAAATACTTTTCTTCTGCATCTATGACTCCTAAATCTTTAAAACGGTTTCTAATCGTACAATGAACTTTATCCCAATTAGAGGCGTTCTCTCCCGTTTTTTTATAATAATTTATCGAAGAGAAATCTATATCGAGGTTTGGTCCAAATTTTGGCTTATCTAATTCTAAGAATTTATGTAATGATTTAAGACGGAATTCTGTCATCCACGCGGGTTCTTTCTTTAAATCACTAATTTTTTTTATCGTTTCTTCGTTTAATTCTGTATACATGGTTACTCCTTTACAAAAAAATTATACCACGTATAATGTATTTAGTAAATTGATGAAGTTGCAAATCATTAATTTACAAGTATAATAAAGTTACTCTTTTTGAGTAAAAT
>JAZQJK010000112.1:0-5430 GCA_045541615.1 Bacilli bacterium | reverse complement strand
TGAAGCCCTTTTTAAGGGTGGCTTAAAATAACAAGGTATACACACAAGACGAGTCGACAAACTTATATTTTCATATACTAATGAAGCAGCAGAAAAATGCACATGCTGGAATAACAGGTCACTAGTGACAGAGTTATGTTTAAAAACGTCTTATTAAACACCCCATTAACAAAAATAGAAAAAAATTACAAATTCAGATGTGATAAATGTAATAGTTTTGATAATAATGAACTTTTTTCCCTGACTCATAATTTCAGGCCTCAATGTCGCGGCAAAATTACCGCTCTTTAAGTTTAGAATTTAGAGAAAAGTAAGTAATAAAGAAAAGCAAGTGTTTACAATGTGGACCCCATTTGGGAGATTATCAAAAAATAAAAAAGAAATAAAATATTAAGTGTATTTTATCTCTTAAAAGTTAAGACTCATCTTTTGATGCAGATATGTAGTATTCGGGTTCTGTTCCTTTCACAAAGTAAAACATAGAATTTTTTGATGACACCGCATATTCTCCCGTGATAGGGTTAAGTGGTATACCTATGACATTTTTGGGTTGTTCATACCATGTGTCCTCTTTGCCTTTTAAACTTTCCTCCATCGCATCGGCCCATATATTCTTTGTGACTTTTGAGTAACCAGAAGATTTTGCATCATTTTCATCATCACCTGTCCATACCATTAAAAGTGCATCTGGGTTATAACCGACAATCCAGTGGTCATTATCAGTAGTACCAGTTTTTATAGCATAAGTTTTAGAAAGACGACCTTTAATGGTGAGTGCAGTAGGAGAATTATAATCAATAAACTCTGAGTTATATGCATTTGTGAGCATTTGATTTAATATATATACATAATTATAGTTTAAAAGTAAATCATTTGTTTTTTTTCTTTTGTAAAGAATATTTCCATTCATATCTTCTACTTTTTCTATTAAATGAATATCTCTACTATAACCACCACTTGCTAGACATGCGTATGCCTTTGCATAATCAAGCATATTTATCTCAGCAGTACCAAGCGCTAGAGAAGGAATTGCTCTTAAATCAGTTTTTAAGCCAGTACTTTTTAACATGTCAACAAGTGCATTTTCCCCTAAAAACATGTGGGTTTTAACTGCATAGACATTATCAGAGTATGAAAGAGCAGCGGCCATCGTAATTCTTTTATTTGCATAGAGATTATTATAATTTTTTGGAGAATATGTTTTATTATTAGAGAGATTAAAAGTAGTTTCTTCACTCGTAAAAGTCGATGCCATTGTCAAACCATTTGAAAGTGCTGCATAATAGAGAAAGGGTTTAATAGTCGAACCGACTTGCCTTTTTGACTGAGTTACTCTGTTAAATTGACTTAGAGAATAATCTCTTCCTCCCACTAGAGCTTTAACTCCGCCATTTGTTGGGTCGACATATACAGCTGCAACTTGCATATCATCAGCGAGCATATTATTCGTAATGGAATTTTCTAATATTGTTTGTGTTTCTAAATCCAAAGCAGTATAAATTTTAAGTCCGCCGGAGTCAATAAGTGAATCAGGTATACTAGAAATACTTTGTAATTCGTTTAAAACTGCATCTTGATAATACATTAATGTATTCAAATTATTAGTTTCTCTTTTTCCATAAATCTCAATCTGTTCTAAAAATAAATTGTCATATTCCTCTTTAGATAATTTACCGTTATTTACCATACATAGTGCGACAACCTTTGCTCGTTTGATTGAAGCCTCATAATTCGATACTGGGTTATAATTTGCTGGACTTTTAGGAATACCCGCTAGAATACACGCTTCCTCTAGTGTTAACTCATTAGCACTTTTATTAAAGTAATAATTTGCCGCATTTTGAACGCCATAATTACCTTGTCCGAAATTAATCGTGTTTAAATAACCTTCTAAAATTTCATCCTTATTATAGTGAACTTCTAAATTTAAAGTTAAAAATGCTTCCTCAATCTTTCTTGACCATGTCTTATCGAACGAAAGATACATATTTTTTACATATTGCTGACTAATCGTAGATGCACCTTCTACAAGACTATTGCTTTTAATATTATTCATAATTGCTCGAACTATTCTAGAGTAATCAAAACCTTGATGTTTATAAAAATTTTTATCTTCTACACTTATAACTGCTGTCTTAAAATTTTCGCTTATGTCCTCAATATTTACCCATTCAGAAGATGATGACCCTTGGTACACTAAGTCACTTTTATTATCATAAATGTAGAACTTACCATTAGTTTTAATTGCAATTTTGGGTGAAATGTATGAATATAGATACAATCCACCGATAGATAATACTACTCCAACAAAAAGAATTATTAAAATTTTTGTGCTTAATTTTATGAATTTTTTTATAGGAATCAACCCTTTTCTAGGATTAGTATGATATAATTAACAGGATTTATGAGGTGTTTATGAAAAATTTAGAATTTTGTTTACAAAATAATGGTGAGACTTTAATTAAAAAGATATGTGCTTATGATACAATCGGTGATGAAATTATAGTATATTATGATGATTTAATTATTAAGGTGTTAGATAATGGTGAAAAGAAAAGTTTTATTAGAGAAAGCAAAGATGATAAGATGGTTTTAACTAATGATGCTGGTACTTTAAATGCAGTTGTCACTCTTCTAGATATGAACTATTCTGCCCAAGTAAAACTTCTCAACTTTGACATTAAACATGAGAATAAAAGTATCGTTATCAACTATACTATAGAGAGTGATATAGATAATGAAAAAACAATCGTTTTAAACTTAGCAATTTAATATTGACATACATTTAATAATGTGTAATAATTTGGTACGAGTTATTCTTAATCTATATATTTTATAATTGGATAACATATAATAAAAGGATACTGTGGAGGTCAATTTGAATGAAAAAAATTAATATTAGTCCTGAAGAGTTGGAAACTATGAATTACAACGATATTGCATATGTGATTTTAGAAGCAAATGATTCTAAGATGAAATTGCAAGAGTTGTTTTTAGAGGTTTGCAAACTCATAGGAGCAGGGGAAGATGAATTTCAAACTTATATAGCAGACTTTTTTGAATTATTGAGTACCGATAAGAGATTTATCATGCTCGATGAAGGATATTGGGATTTAAAAATTAAGCATCATAAAGGAATGGATATCGATTCTGAAGATGAAGAAGAGGATGAAGATATAATATTAGAAGATGAAGATGCTGATTCTTCTGAAGAAGATATATACGATTCTGAAAAAGGTGATGATGATATCGAAGAGGATGATTTATCAGACCTAGTTATAATCGATGACCCAGATGAAGAAAACAATTTATAGGAAGTGATGAGATGGAAGAAAGGCTTAAAATAATTAAGGAAAAATATTTAGAACTTGAAAAGGAACTTACAAACCCAGAAATTTTAAGTGACTTTCAAAAATTAAAGGAACTTTCGAAACAAAAAAGTGATTTAGAGGAAATTGTCGAAAAACACGATGAGTATAAAAAATATGAAAGTGAACTCGAAGAATTAAATCTTCTAAAAAACGACCCTGAAATGCAAGATATGATAAAGGAAGAGATATCTTCACTCGAACTCTTAAAAGAAAAGGCGATGAAAGAACTCGAAATATTGCTCATTCCTAAGGATGAAAACGATGGTAAAAATATCATAATGGAAATAAGGGGTGCAGCAGGTGGTGATGAGGCAAATATATTTGCCGGTGATTTGTTTAGGATGTACTCATATTATGCTGAAAAACAAGGATGGAAAATCGATGTCGTTCACTCAGTCGACGGCACCAGCGGAGGTTTCTCTCAAATCGAGTGCATGATTAAAGGAGAAAATGTATACTCTAAACTTAAGTATGAAAGCGGTTCACATAGGGTACAAAGAATACCAGCAACCGAAACTCAAGGGCGTGTTCATACATCGACTGCAACGGTGTTAGTCATGCCTGAGGTAGAAAATGTGAATATCGATATACGAGAAGAAGATATCAAAATGGATGTTTACCACTCAAGTGGCGCGGGTGGACAATCAGTTAACACGAGTAATTCGGCAGTTAGACTTACACATATTCCTACTGGAGTTGTTGTAACTTGTCAAACTGAAAGAACTCAACTTAAAAATAGAGAGAATGCAATGAAACTTCTAAAAATTAAAATTAATGATGAAATCATGCGTAAACAGGAAGCAGAAACTGGAGCAACGAGAAAATCTAAAATAGGTACAGGAGACCGTTCTGAAAAAATAAGAACTTATAACTATCCACAAAATAGAGTAACTGACCATAGAATAAATTATTCTATTATGGATTTAGAGGGCGTAATGGATGGTAGACTTGAACCAATTATAGAGGCTCTTATCACTGAAGACCAAAGATTAAAAATGGAAGGTTCTGGTTTGAATGCAGACTAGACCTTCTTTTATTAGTGAGATAGATTTTAAATTGCTTAAAGAAAAATTTCCTGATGAAAAAAAATTAAAAAAAGTGATTCACAAAATAGAAAATGATTACCCAGTACAATATGCAATTGGAGATGTCGAATTTTTTGATACAAAAATATTAGTCAATAGACATGTACTCATTCCTCGTTTTGAAACTGAACTGCTCGTATCAAAACTCATCGATTATATAAAAAAATATGACTTAAATCGTTCTCGTATACTAGACGTTTGTACCGGAAGTGGTTGTATTGCTATTTCTTTAAAAAAATCTTTAATACATTCAAAGGTGCATGGCTTAGATAAAAGCACACCCGCACTTCGCACTGCTAAGAAAAATGCTCGCCTGAATGGAGTAGATGTGAGTTTTAAAAGATGTGATGTATTAAAAAAAATAAAAATCGATGAAAAAGTTTCTATTTTAGTAAGCAATCCACCATATGTTAAATTAGATGAGTACACATCACCAAATACGAAGTACGAGCCTTCTATTGCATTATTTCCAGGAGAAGATGATATAATTTTCTATAAAAAAATATTAGATTTTGCCGCAACTTGTATGTACCCGAAAAATATCATAGCATTTGAAATCGGTTCTACGCAGGCAGAGAGAATATGTGCTTATGCCAAAAAGATTTTTAAAGATGCTAAAATAGTTGTTGAGAAAGATTATGCGGGATTTGAAAGATTTATATTTATTTTTAATAATTGTGAATAATTTTAAAGTATACAGTCCATTATCTAATTGAAAGGACTGTTTTTTATAAATAAAATAATACCTCTGATACTAATTGCATTCTTAGTTACCTTTATAAGCGATAGTGGAGCATCCATCGAGATACCATCGAGTTCAATCCGCATGCGGGTTATCGCCAAATCTAATAGCCAAAATGACCAAAAAGACAAAATGATAATAAAGACCGCTTTAGAAGATTATTTATATGACCTCACTAAAGATGTAAAATCTAGTAAACAAGCCGACATGGTAATTGAAGAACATCTAGATG
>JAZQJK010000111.1:0-1778 GCA_045541615.1 Bacilli bacterium | reverse complement strand
TATTACAATTATGATAGAATTAAAGTAAAATTAAAAGGACTGTCACCTGTAAATTACAGGTTACAATCCTCTAATTAGAAACTATTTATAAACTGTCCAACTTTTGGGGTTCAGTTCATTAGACTAGTCTTTTAAAATTGCACAATATTCTTCTTGAGTTAAACTCGGTACCTCACCGTTATAACAAGGAATTACATGCATATGATAATGCTTTATCTCCTGAGCTTCTCCATAATTTACAGAAATCTTAATAGATTTGATATTAGAGAATTTTTCAAGCATCTTATTCATGACTATTTTAGATGCTTTATGAACTTCGACTATTATATCATCATCCATATCGAGTACAGTTGTATAATGTTCTTTTGGTATTATTAAAGTATGCCCCGGCCTAGTCGGATTAACATCCATAATACACCTAACTTTATCATTTTCATAGCAAGTATAACTCGGTAACTCTCCCTTATTTATTTTACAAAAAATATCCATTTCGTACATCTCCTTTACTATTACATTTTAACACTATATACACGTTTTTTTCAAGGAAAACAACGAAAAAGGTACCACTATTAAAGCAAATATGTTATCATTGACATGGTGATGAATATGAAAATAAAACTTTTAAGTAAAGATTATATAGATTATTCTTTAAAGGAAGAATACAAGAAATGTGAACCAACTGGTTTTGCACTCATAATGGGTTGCAACAATTACGATAATATGGATTACGATTACAATCCTAATTCTTGGTACTGGTTAGAAGATACACTTAATTTATATAAATGGCAATATCAAGATGGCAATTATTTAGTAAGTGAAAATGGAACGGTGCAACATTTTACATTCGATTTAATAACTGGTGGCATAAGACCATGCTTTGATTTAGAAGATTTACCAAAAGAATACTTTGAGCAAATAAATAATTCAGATTCTAGATTCGTTGAAATAGAATTCGGAGAGTATCCAAAAACCATCATAAGAGATAAAGAGAGTCAAAAACTTGAGCATGAGTACTCAAACTTTAATTATACTAGAACTGGAAATGTTTATACGACTAATGATATATATGCTTCCAAAAAACAGGTTTACGATTTTCTTCCAAAAGAACATAATGAATATATAGTTGATGGAGAAAAATACATACGCATAGTGGCAAACCCAATAGATGATTTAGAGTGGTTTCCAATATATTATAAACCTAAAAGAGGCAAAATAAATTGGATAAAAGTGGAACCGATTACTTGGGTAGTTGACAAAAGAAATCAAATCGTATTCACTAAAGAAATAATCCTATCAGGAATGTGCCCAAGAAATACTGTGATTATAGATAATACTCTATATATTAAAAATACAGTACAACACTTTTTAAATAACTCGTTTAAAGAAGAGATGCTCTATAGTTATAATTTAGCAAAGAGTAAAAAAATTGAACCTCAAAAGAGACTTGTTTTAAAACCAAAAAAGGATAAACAGTTTACAGTTCAGTCAAAATAATTTCTTGAAATTTACCTCAAACTAGGTTATAATTTTTATAGTCGAGGATAGCAAACTAAAGTTAAAATTTGCCTAGACTAATTTGGTCTAAACACTTGACAAGAGTTGCCCAAGCATGGCAAGATTTAATAGAAGAGTGGTTTGTCCGGACCCAAAAAGAAAGTCCGGACCCAAAAAGAAAGTCCGGACCCAAAAAGAAAGTCCGGACCCAAAAAGAAAGTCCGGACCCAAAAGGGAAAGGACTTTTTTGGTGCTATAAAATTTCCCTTCCTTTTGGATGCAAT
>JAZQJK010000110.1:0-4551 GCA_045541615.1 Bacilli bacterium | reverse complement strand
GTAGTTTTCTTTTTATCTACTACTTCCTCTATTTCGATATTCTTTTTGTATATTAGATTTAATATAGATGCTGAGAAGCTGTTTGGTGTGATGTTCTTTTTCATTAAGTACTCAACTACTTCGACTCCATAGTCACCAGTGAATTCACGATAATATTTCATATCAAAATTAACTCTATGTTCTTTGTCATATTTCTTATAGATATATACCCATAAAATGATAAGGCCTATGAAGAAAATGCCGGCAAGTACATATGTCGCATAATATATGAATTTAATCATCATTCTCTCTTTATTTGATTTATTTGCTTTTTCTGTTTCAAGCGCAATTATGTCATCTAGTGCAATCATGTCGCTTTTGTTGATAAAACTCTCAGCAGGTTTTATTAATGTTTTATCAAAAGTGACACGTATATCTACTATAGAATCTGCTTTTACATTTTTTAAAGTGGCAAGTACTCCATTATAAAGATAGTTACCATCATTATCTTTTGACTCACTTATTCCTGCAATCTCTCCATTTAATGCCCCATGTGCCCAGAATCTAAATTTATCTTGGGTACTAACTCCTGGCATGACGAGTTGTATATATAAATTTTCTATCTCATCAAATCCCCCTGAGATAAATGGGTAATAGAGTTCTGCAACATCCTTATGCATGACTGCGGCTTGATTTATGTAGTAATCGAAAACATATACTATCAGACCACTTTCATTTGGATTATAAATCCTAATAGTAGAACCGACATCACTACTTGATATCGTATATACGCCTTCATCACCACTGTTTGCGCTGTCTACTTCTTTAAAATTAGAATATAACTTATTAAATAAAGTCCAGTCAACCTCATTTTCATTTACTTTAAAAGAAGACACTTTTGATAGAGATATTCCCCTAGCATTATAAAAGGAACTATCTTCAAAATTTATTTTTCCCTTTTCCCATTCAGGAAGTGTGTTGTCTTTATAATTTATCTCTCGTTCATATCCGTTTAAGCTACCTTCAATGACTATTGCTTCCGTTATGTGGAGGCTTCCAATGAAATCAAGCTGACTATTGATGTAAACACTGTGGACTTTATAGTCGACATCGACTGGGCCTTTTGCATTTACATAAATCGGAAATATAAACATCATGATTAAAAGTATATTTAATATTTTTTTCATTTCATACCTCTTTAAAAAAAACTTAACCCTGAAGTTAAGTTAAAATTCAACCTTTACGTTTTCTCTATCAGCCTCATTCGCTTTAAAGAATTCTACTTTGTTAAATTTGAACATTTTTGCAATGATATTACTTGGAAACATGTCAATTTTATTGTTCAATTGAAGTGCTGTATCATTGTAAAATTTTCTTGCAAAACTAATCTTATCTTCTGTCTCTTCGAGTTGTTTTTGTAAATCCGCAAAGTTCTGGTTTGCTTTTAATTCTGGATAACTTTCAGATAATGCAAAAAGTTTTGTTACCGCATTTGTTAAAACATTATCGGCATCCATTGCTTTTTCTTTAGTATCAGCACTCAAATAAGAATTTCGCGCATTTATTACGTTCTCTAAAGTTTCACTTTCGTGTTTGGCGTATCCTTTTACAGTACTAACTAAATTTGGAATTAAATCAAACCTTCTCTTTAATTCAATATCGATTTGACTCCACTGGTCTCCTACTTTATTTTTAAGTCCCATTAGACTGTTGTATGTCACAATTCCATATATGAATGCGAGAAGTGCTAAAACTGCGATTACGATTATTGCTATTAACATAATTCATTCCTCCTTATAATATTATATTACCACATTTACTAATTCTCTTCAATATCTCTTTTTCATTTGAAAATTCTATTCTAAGTTTTTCTTGAAAACTCGCCAAATGTAGTTTATCCTCATAGTAATCGAGTAAGTTTTTAACTACTTTTAGTTGTTTACTCACTGCATTTTTACTGATATTCTCTTCTTCAGCTATTTCTTCAAGAGTTAGGTTTTCAAAATAGTAATCTTTAAAGTAATTTTGTTGTTTTAAAGTTAGAAGTTCGCCATAAATGTCAAATAAAACTGAATAATATAATTTTTCTTCCATCTACATCATATCCTTAAATAAACCGTATATATATGCCTCTATATCGAAAGATTTTAAATCTTCCATGGTCTCACCTAATCCTATGAATTTAACGGGCAAGCCTATCTCTTCTTTTATTGCAAGAACTATGCCACCCTTTGCTGTGCCATCTAATTTAGTCAAAACTATTCCCGTGATATCAGTGATTTCTTTAAAACTCTCAGCCTGACTTATTCCATTTTGTCCAGTTGATGCATCTATCACTAAAAGTGTCTCATGAGGAGCACCCTCGATATGTTTTTTTATCACTTTGTTTATTTTCTCGAGTTCAGCCATTAGATTTGCTTTATTTTGTAGTCTTCCAGCCGTATCTATTAAAACTATATCGGCATCTATTTCTTTTGCTTTAACTAGTCCATCATATATAACACCTGCTGGGTCAATATTTTCTTTACCAAAAAATTCAGTACCGGTTCTATCAGCCCATATCTTTAATTGCTCCACTGCACCTGCTCTAAAAGTATCGCCCGCAATGAGAAGGACTTTTTTACCTTCTTCTTTATATTTATGTGCAAGTTTTGCTATTGTCGTAGTCTTACCAACACCATTTACACCAACCATCAGTATGACAGTTGGACCATTTTCACTCATCTTTATTTTGTCACTTAATGATTCTTCACCGACATATATCATGAACATCTCATCGACTATAGTTTCTTTTAAATCTTCAGTACTCGTTATATTCTCTTCTTTAACGCGCTTTTTTAGTTTGTCTAAAAATTTAAAAACCGTTTTCACACCGATATCTGCTTCAATGAGAATTCTCTCGAGTTCATCGAAGTATTCTGGTGTTATTTTCGTAAACTTCATCCCAAGTATGTTTAATTGTGAGACAAAATTATCTCTAGTTTTTTTTAGCCCAGAATCATACTTTTCTATATCGACTTTTTCTTCCTTTTTAAATGCATTTTTAAATTTATCAAATAATCCCATTATAAACCCTCCTAGTTACATTTTATTTTACTCTCTATTGTGACATCATATCCACTTTCAGTTTTGATTATCGTAATATTCCCATCCGTGCAGTGGTCATTAGTATCTTCAAAATAATCATGGCTTTTAAGTTCACTTAACTTCACAACTGCTTTTGTCCATCTACCACTCGATTTCGTACATTTATTTTTGGCCCATGAAGTACTTTTGCAATTGAAAACATCACTCGTATAGTCATCTAAATCTATGGCAAACATTTTTCCGGCTTCGATAATATTTTTCTTCTCTTGGGCACTTATCCCAGATATTATGTTATCGCGGGATGAAAACACTGCCGGAATTGCAAATACGAGTATGAGTGATAAAACCCCGATTACTGCGAGTAATTCAACTAATGTAAAGCCTTTTTTATTCATATAAATTCATTCCTTTATTAACCAATTTAAATTATATACTTTTAGAAAAAAAAGTCAAGTTATCGACCACTTTTTAATACAAAATAACTTAAAAAGGTAGTTAACTCCCCATATTTTGTATTTTTCATTTATTCTTTTGTACTTGAAAAATAATGCTTTATATTATATAATTAGATTATCTTTTAACGCTTTTTATATATTATTATTTTTTTTAAGAAAGAAGGAAATTTTTTATTATGAAAGAAAAAGAGATGACTACGTCTGTTTTTGCTTTAGGTGGACTCGGTGAAGTCGGTAAAAACATGTACGTGGTGAAGACTGATAGAGAAATTATCATCATTGATGCTGGTGTGATGTTCCCAGAAGATGATTTGCTCGGAGTTGACTATGTAATTCAAGATGTTTCGTATTTAAAAGAAAATGAAGACAAAATCGTAGGTTTATTTATCACTCATGGTCATGAAGACCATATAGGTGGTATACCATTTTTGTTAGGAAGCGTTAAGATACCTAAGATTTATACTTCAAAGATTGCTAAAGATTTAATTGAAAAGAAATTAATTGATAGAGACATAAAATATGATGATTTAGAAGTCATCGATGAAAACTCAAATATAAAGTTTAAAACTATGAGTGTCGAATTCATAAGGACAAGCCACTCTATTCCAGATAGTTACGGTATAGCAGTACATACTCCACATGGCATTATAATAACGACAGGTGATTTTAAATTCGATTTAACCCCAATTGGACCTATGAGTGATATTCATAAGATGGCAAGACTTGGTGCTGAAGGTGTTAAACTCTTGATGAGTGACTCAACTAATGCTTTAAGCGAAGGTTTTTCTAAAAGTGAATCATGTGTCGATGAGACGATAGATTCCATATTTTCAAAATATACTGCAAATAGAATCATTTTAGCGACTTTTGCCTCAAATATATATAGAATTAAACACATAGTTGAGACTTGTAGAGACCATGGAAGAAAAATTGTGACATTTGGTAGAAGCATGGAAAATGCAAAAGAAATAGCACTTAATAATAACTTAATAACTGATAAGTCGATTTTTATTGAAGCAAATGAAGCAAA
>JAZQJK010000109.1:0-8184 GCA_045541615.1 Bacilli bacterium | reverse complement strand
TTGTCAAGTGTTTAGACTAAATTAGTCTAGGCAAATTTTGACTACAACATTTGATAGGTAACTAACTGCCCTGGTATGTTGCTGTAACCTTTCTCGTAGTAGAATTTATAGTTATTTTAATGTTTGTATTATCTAAATATTTTGAATTATCTCTTGGGTCAGCGATATATTTGCCACTTACTGCATCTTGTGAATCAGCTGTCAAATAACTTGGCACAAGTGTTATTACTTTTATCGTACACTCATAACCACTAGTAATTTTTTTATAAGTTGCACATACACTTCCATTATTATTGTTAACTATCTTGCCATAATTATCTTGTCCATATAAAATTGCAGCACTTTCGATAAATGATACTTTTGTTTCAAAAGATTTTTGTTTAGTTGCACCTGATGCATTGTTAATATTGGGTAGTACTAAAACCATGATAAGACCTAATAATAATATGACTGCTAGCAATTCTACTAGTGTAAAACCATTTTTATTCATAAATCATCCCTACTCTAATATTTTTATGGATTTAATCTATTCGGTCCTCTAAAGAGAAATTCCGTTTCTTTTATAGTTGGTATACCTAATAAAAGCATTGTAAGTCTATCAACACCAAGACCGAATCCACCGTGTGGAGGACATCCAAATTTAAAGAATTCAAGATAGAATTTTACATCCTCGGCAAGACCTTTTTCTTCTGCTTGTTTTTTCAACACATCATATCTGTGTTCTCTTTGAGCACCAGTAGTTATTTCAACTCCGCGCCAAAGAAGGTCGTATCCTAGAGGCTTTCCGTTTGCATCTCTCATATGATAGAAAGCACGTTTCTCAGCATCATAATCCGTCACGAATAAGAATTCAGAGCCGTATTCTTCCATAGCAAACTTACAGCCAAGTTTTTCCGCTTCACTCGTCAAATCATTTTTTTCATCATCTGCTACTTTATAACCGTATTTTTCTTCTAAACGAGAGTATAACTCTTGTAATTTTATTCTTGGAAAATTTCCATTTGGAACGATTACTTCTTTACCAAAAACTCTTTTAATCTCTTCTCCAAATTTATCTTTGACCTCTTTTAATGCATGGGTAAGCATTTTTTCTTCTAATTCCATGACATCTTCATATGAATCGATGTAACTAAATTCAAGGTCAAATCCAGTAAACTCGGTTGCGTGTCTATTCGTGAATGACTTCTCTGCACGAAATACTGGTCCTACTTCAAATATGCGTTCAAAACCTGATGCCATAGCCATTTGTTTATAAAACTGTGGTGATTGAGCAAGATAAGCTTTTCCATCAAAATATTTAACTTCAAAAACTTCACTTCCACTTTCACTTGCGGTTGGAATTAGTTTCGGAGTATGTATTTCTGTAAAATTTTCATTGTATAAAAAGTCACGCATGGCTTTAACAAGTGCACTTTGTACTTTAAAAATCAAAGCATTTCTCTCAGTTCTTAAATCAACCCATCTATAATCCAATCTCGTATCTATCTCAGCATTATCATCTATTGGAGTAGCCTCCGCGAGCGAGAGAATTTCGAATGTTTGAGGTATGAATTCTCTTCCGCCATTTTTAACGTACTCACTAAGTACCATTTTACCTTGGATTTCAACTACTGAACCGACAGTACTTTTAAGCACTTCTTCAATAATACTAGCATTATCTTCTTTAGAAAAAGATACTTGAATTTCTCCGGAATTGTCTTTTAGCATTAAAAATACCATATATTTTGTATCACGTACTTTTGTGACAAAACCTGAAATTGTCGTTTGTTCATTTTCAATTAAATTTTTTATTAATGTTCTCATAAATTTTACTCCCTTACAATATTTGTGATAATTCATCAATTAAATTATCCAATTTAACCGTTTTTTCTTCTTTTAGGGCGACATCAAAAAGTTTTACTGAAAATTTACTCATCGCACTTTCATCAATTATTAAAATCGCCTTTGTTCCTTGCTCTTTAGCAGTTTTAAGTTTTTCTTCAAAAGTACAATCTCTATAGTCAGTAATTGCTTGAATTCCCATGTTGTGTAGGTCTGATGCGATTATCGATGAGTCTGTGAAGTTCTCTTCTTCTTTTGGTATGATGTATACTTCAAGTATATCACAATCACAATTTACATCATGTTTTCCTTTTTTTGACAAAGTATTTACAAAATTTTCTAGATGAGATGATACATAGTTTACATAATTATCGTTGTAAATGTGCGTGTTACCCTTTATTAATTCGATATCCGCTTCTTCATCGAGATAGCAAATCGAAAACTCGAATTCATTTACTAAATTCTCATCAATATTTTCCTCGATGTCGATTTCTTCAAATTCAAGTGCCGCCAAGATGAATTTTAATTTTATAAAATCAGCGGCATTCTTTGCATTAATTTTTAAACTAACCTCGTATTCCCAATTAAAGCCAAGTAACTCTGTCATCATACGAGACATATTTATCATATCTAATACGTAATGAATTTCTTTTGCTGTAGTACTTAGTGCTTCTAAAACTATACCGTTTCTATCCTTTATAGCCGGTATAGTATAAAATATTTTTTCCTCATGTGGTAAAACAATTTCGATTTCACTATCCTCTATTTTCATTGTAGGTATGATTCCCTCGTAACCATTTAACAAACATGCGGCATTAAATGCACTTTGAACTTGTTCAATTATGTGTAATTTCTCTTTTTCCATAAATCTATTCCTTTCTTTAGACAAAAAAACTACTATGACATAGAGACGAACATATATCCGCGGTGCCACTCTATTTCACAATAGTTATTGTACTCTTTTTGGCTATATCGTTGCCCTACGTTTAGCATTTTTTAAGTGTCTTCATTTACCTTGAATATTACCTCACACCGACCGATAATTCTCTTTTAAATTCTCAAGTAAATTACTCCTCTTTGGCTAAAAGTTATTCTCTAGTTTAGACCATTTTATCTTTAATGTCAAGTTTTTACTGGTCTTTCTCTATATCTTTAACAGAGATTTTTATTTTCTCTTCATTATCAACTAGACCACCTGTTGGAACCTTTATGTCTTCGAATTCTATAACAGCATCTTCCATATATTTAAGAATATTATTTGGTTTAACAGAACCGAGACTAGGAACTATAGGCATTTCCTCCAAAATGACGTTTTCTTCCGTTTTTTCGACCTTTTTAACTTGTCTTTTTGGAACATTATTAAGATTTATTTTGAGTTCACCTTTAGGATTAATCTTAATCATTATGTATTCAATATAGGCATTTTCCTCATTAAAAGGAGCTGTTAAGCAGTAATCATAAAGGTCAGCAAGAACCTTCTCATTTGTTTTAAGTGCCTCTAATTTTTCACTTCGTTCTTTTTGTAATGACTCAATTTCAGTTTGCAATTTTTCTTTATTTTTTCCGCGTTTTTTAGTAAGACTGTTTTTGAGTGTTGATACCTTCTTACCAGATTTAATTAGGTCGAGTACGATTTCATTTGCCACGATGAGATTCGTTTTATATGCGACATAGTCTTTTTCATCTTCAAGGGAAGAAACCTCTTCTAAATCTTGTGGTAAATACCCTAAAAATGCATTGAAATCGTCTATCATACTATTTCTTAATTCTTTTCTATTTTGAATTAAAGATAATATACTCTCTACCCTTTTTATTTCTTCACGTAGATTTGGAGCAGTTTTAGAAAGATTTTCCATTTTTTCATCAAAGTCTTTATTTAATTGGATATCTAATTCCTTAAATAACATCATAAACTTTTGCTTATTTTCTTCGGATTTATCAGTTTTTAAACTTTGACAAATTTGTTCATATGATTTGATTAAATTTTTATAATTCATTCGTTTTCACTCTCCATTATTCTCTTATAATTTTCTACGTTTTTGAGTATGGTAGCAGACAATCGCTTCTTACTTTCATCACGTTTTTGTTCTATTTCTTTTTCTTCTATTCTATCTAAAGCCATTTTTGTTATTTGATTACGAAGAACGTTTTCACTTGCGACCGATATCTCCTCAGCCATTTTAATCTCGTAACACACATAAAATGAAAGCAATCCTTTAAGCATTTCCATAATATCGGTTTCACTGACAAAATCATGTCCGTCGTATTCACTTTCATCGAGTTCAAGTGGGAATAGTTTAACCTTCAAAAAACCGAACTGTGTGAGACTATAGTAGTGATTATAATAAAGATTAATTTCTGAATAGGACATATCTTTAAGTGCTTCATCTATGGTTTTCTCGATTTCTCCGACTCTTTCTTGGAACTCATCTTTGTTAAGCATTAAAAGCGTTTTATCATCCGCACTGTGTAATATTTTCTTACCTATGATTATTTTATAAGCATCAACATCTTCTTTAATTTGATGTCTAACCGATGCATTAAAGTCTCCACAAAATCCGTAGTCATTTGCGATATATATATTAAGAGCGGGTTTTGTTTTATCAGCTTTTAATATATTTTTATCGAGTATGATATTTTTATTATTTACTATCAACTTCAACAAATCTGTGACTTCTTTACCGACATCTTGATATATTTCTGCCTTTGCTTTAGCAGCACTTATTTTAAGTAGGGTTTGAAAATTCATGACTTTAACTATCTTTTTTATTTTCATTTATTTCCACCTACTTTTCTTTTAATGTGTTTATTTTTTTGCACGATATCATTTATGTCATTTATATAGTTATATGTAAAGTATATGAAAGCAAATGCAATTATCAAGAAGATTGAGATTCTCATAAAGATGTCTCCAACTTCACCACTTAAATATATATGAACGAAATGTACTATATAAAGTGCAAAACAGTTGACAAGTGAAATGAGTAAGTTTAATGGCAGTTTAATATAGTCTTTAACGAGAGTACTACTAAGTAAAGTCAGTATGAGAATGACTGAAACATACACGATATTCATCTCTATTGTTGTCATTGCACACCAAGTTAAGAATAAATAATTCAGTGTCACGAGTGAAAAGGCAATTATTGACTTATTATCAAGAGCATGTATAATTCCATACACTCGGCTTTTCTGAGGAGTAAATTTGAATTTTTTTAGATATAATTTTAAACTAATTGCAGCGATTATTATTATAAATATAACGAATACTGCAAAGGAAGCGAAATGATAAATAATTTCACTGTAATCGCCCATGATATTACCCCTTTCTATCCGTCTTTTCTCATTAAATTAAATACATTATCACTATGTATGTAATAGGCTCTTATTGAATTAAATTCTAAGTCAACTTCTTCGCCATTTATACTTATTGAACCATCTATTTCGCCAATAATTGGCATGTAATCTTCCATTATCAAAAGGTTATAATCCTTACTCACAATTCTTATAAACTTTACATTTTCATATTCCACTAACCCATGTTCTAAGTCGAATATTCTCACTTTTATTCCATTATTTGTTTCCATAAGCACCTATGTATAAGAATTTTGATTCATCCACATCATCATAAGTACCCGCAATGATATTTTCAACATCATTAAGTGTCTCTTCGATAGTGACAAATTCACCTTTGGTATTAGTGTATGGTTCTGCAACGAACATAGGTTGTGAAAAATAATTTCTAAGTTTTCTAGCTCTATAGAATGTCTTTTTGTCTTGGTCTGATAATTCTTCTATACCAAGTACAGAGATTATTTCCTCTAATTCTTTATAACGTGCCAATATTTTAAGTGTCTCTTCAACAAGCGTGTAATGTCTTTTACCAACTTTCTCAACATCGATGAGCTTACTTGTCGATTTAAACACATCTATAGCAGGATATAATCCGAGTTCTGCAACTTTACGGTCGAGTACGATTTGACCATCCATGTATGACATAACGGTTTGTACTGCTTCATCTGATAAGTCATCTGCAGGTATGTATATCGCTTGAAATGAGGTAATCGAACCATTTTTATTAGAATTTATTCTCTCCTCAACGCGACTTATCTCACTTGCGATGTTAGCAGAATATCCGTTTTCTATTAAAATCTCTTTCATTTCTGCAGAAATCTCTGCTTTAGCTTGAATGAAACGATAGATATTATCTATGAAAAGTAGTGAATCTTCTTTTCTCTCATCACGATAGTATTCTGCAAGTGAAAGCCCAGCATTTACTGATTTATATCTTGCAACTGGTGTATCACCCATAACACCAAATACCATGCTCATCTTATCGAGCAACTTAGATTCTTCCATTTCCTTATATAATTCAATACCTTCACGGGAACGCTCCCCTGCTCCTACGAATACGGCATGAGAATTACTTGATGTATAAATGTTGTGGATAAGTTCCTTGATAAGAACTGTTTTTCCGACTCCAGCTCCACCGAGAAGTCCCATTTTAAATCCTTTTTGAATTGGTGCAAAGAAGTCAATAACTTTAATACCTGTCCACATGTATTCAGTTTCTACATCGATATCTTGTACTGAAACACTGCTTCCATTTATCTCTTTTACTTTTTCGCTAACTATTTTCTTACCATCTATGACTTCTCCAAAAGAGTTAAACATTCTTCCTAAAATTTTATCAGAATACTCAATTTTGATATCTTCCGCGACGAGTTTTACTTCACTGCCTTTTTTCAATCCACGATTATGTGAAAGAGATATACAAATTGCACTTGTGTTGTTTATTTCAACTACTTCAAATTTACGTGTTTCGTCATCCACTAATGCGAGGATATTGCCAATTTTAACGCCACTTGTAGAAAGAACTACTTCAACTTTAACGTCAAAGATGCTTATTATTTTACCAACTATCATGTTATTCCTCCTCATTTTTCTCTAAGAATGCGAATAATTCCAACATTTCTTGTTTAGTTTTAGGACTGAATTTATATTGTCCAAGTGCATTTAAGAGTTTTTCACCATCTTTTAATTGTTTTTGTATTTCAGGTGTCATTTCATCTAAGTTAGATAGTTCGTATACATCACGTACATCTAAATAAGAAAGCAATTCTCTTCGTACTTTAGCACCAACTTTTTTCATATCAGGAGTTTGTACTGCACCACCTAAACGTGACACTGATAGACCATAATCTATTGCAGGTTTTTGACCTTTTGCAAAGTTTTTACTTGATAACACGATTTGTCCATCACAAATAGATATGATATTTGTAGATATAAAGTCAGTTATATCAGCATTTTTTGTTTCTACAATTGGAAGAACTGTTATCGAACCACCATTTTTATGTTGAGCACCACTCTCCAAAAGTCTCGCATGTGTATAAAATATGTCTGATGGATATGCATCTCTACCAGGTGCTTTTTTACTAGATAAACTTATATCTCTGTATACAGCAGCATGTTTTTTTAAATCATCTAAACATACTAAAACGTCATAGCCTTGAAGCATTAAATTTTCTGCAACACTCATTGCAACATATGGTGTTAGATATATGTTTGTTGGTAAATCATCATTAAATGCAGCAATTATCGTAGTATAAGAACTCGCACCACGTTTTGCAAGTTCGTAGTATATGTCCTTGACTTCTTTTTTGTTTTTTCCAAGTGCAACATATATACATACGACATTTTTATCTTTTTGATTTACAATCGTATCGAGTACTAGTTGAGTTTTACCAGTTTTTTTGTCACCTATAATCAACTGTCTTTGACCTTTACCTATTGGATAAAGCAAATCGATACCAGTAATACCGGTTATGAATTCACGATTTACGATACCCCTATCCATTATAGGAATCGGCTTATTTTCTATTTTGGTACTTATGAGTTTATCAAAAGTCTTATTTGCAATTAAATCGTGCCCAAATATATCGATTATTTTACCGATAGAATCTAGACTAAATAAACACTTGAACTCTTTTCCTTCAGCAATTACTTCATCACCGATTTCTATTTTTCCATCGATGCTTGCAAGGGCAATTACTACTTTATTATAATAAATACCAAATACGTAACCTCTTGCTTTATTTGCGATATTTACTGATTCGTAGAAACTTACATCGTTAAGTCCACTTACTTCAATTATATATGGAGTGACATTTATAACATGACCAACACTATATATGTTTTCATTGTTTTCGATTTTTGTCTTTACTTTTTCAACTTTCTTTTCTATATTCTCATTCATATTATAAATCCCTTCCATTCAGACTAAAATCATACATTTTTGTTTGGTATAAAATTTTAATTCCTCTATATATATTAGAATCGATTTTAGTCTTGATATTTTTATTTAGG
>JAZQJK010000108.1:0-3152 GCA_045541615.1 Bacilli bacterium | reverse complement strand
AAGTCGTTTATGGCATAAAAGAAGATATCATATTTACGAGTAATAAAACAAATTTAAATACCTTTATAAAAGAACTTTTCGGAAAAGATGAGATATACTTTTTAGGACTTACTAATGCAGGTAAATCAACTTTGATAAATGCACTTATAGAAAAACATGACTCTAAAATCAAAAAACTAACTACGAGTTATAAAGAAAATACGACAATGGATTTTGTTAGAATTAAAATAGGACAACTCACTGTCGTAGATTCACCGGGTTTTGTCATCGATAATTTCGAACTAGATAAAAGAACAAATATAGATGATGAGATAAAACCGATTACTTATCAAAATAAAAATGCATGTACATATGATATCGATAAACTCTTTAAAATAAAGATAAGTGGTACCTCAAGTGCAATTTTCTACTTTAGTAAAAATGTAAATATTACTCGAAATTTTAATAAAGAGATAATTGGAACTACTTTTAAAATTAAGGGTAACAGTGATTTAGTTATATGTGGTCTAGGCTTTATTAAAATAACTGAAGATGTACAAGTAACACTTCCTTTAGATATGATGAAATATGTAAATATAAGGCCTAGTATTGTTGGTGGTAAATATGAGTAAAATCAAGGTGATGTCTGAAAACCTCGCGAACAAAATAGCAGCAGGGGAAGTCGTCGAAAAGATATCTAATGTGATAAAAGAATTAGTCGAAAATTCTATAGATGCATTATCTGAAGTCATAAAAGTAGAACTAATCGATGCTGGAAAGAGTTCGATTAAGGTCATAGATGATGGAATTGGCATGGATAAAGATGATGCCAAGACATGTTTTCAAAGACATGCAACTAGTAAGATATATAGAGATGATGACCTATTTTTTATAAATACTCTTGGGTTTAGAGGTGAAGCGCTTCCATCGATTGCATCAGTAAGTGAAGTAGTACTTGAAACTTTCAATGGTATTGAGGGAACACATGTCCATATTAAGGGTGGAGAGATAATAAAAGAAGGAACTTGCACATCTAGAAAGGGTACATCGATTACGGTTACTAATCTTTTCTATAATACACCTGCAAGACTAAAGTATTTAAAAAGTGAAACAAGTGAACTCGCAAGTGTGATTTCTTATTTAGAAAAACTAGCACTTTCTTATCCTAATATAAATTTTACACTTACAAATAATGGAAATAAAATACTAAAAACGAATGGAAGTGGCGATGTCTTAAAAACTATTTATGAAATATATGGTAACAATGTTGCTTCGAACATGCTTAAGATAAGTGCATCAAGTGATGACTATGAAATAAGTGGCTATGTTAGCAAACCAACGGTGACTAGAAGCACGAGAAATCATATTACAACTATAGTAAATGGCAGAGTAGTTAGAAATAATGATATAAACAAATACATAAATGAAGCATACTATACATATAAACCCGATAACACTTTTCCTATTGTTGTGATGTATATTGATACGGATCCCACACTTATCGATGTAAATATCCATCCGACAAAACAAGATATAAAATTTAGCAAAATGGACGTTTTAAAAGAACAGGTGATTAAGTCTATTAAAAGTGCCCTTTATGAAAATTTGCTAATCCCTTCAGTTCATCAACCTGGCGAAAAAAAAGAGACAAATGAAGACAAACACTTTAACTATGATGAGATACTTCCAAAAGAAATGCTCATAAGTGAACCAGTTCAGGAAATAAGTGAATTAAAGACTTCTAAAATTACTCAAGAAGAAATGGACTTTAAGGCTGAAAGTAAAAATAGCAAAATAAAAACATTAGAATTGTATCCGGTAGGTATTGCTCACGGAACATATGTGATTGCTGAAAATAAAGAAGGTCTATTTTTAATCGACCAACATGCGGCACAGGAGAGAGTAAATTATGAGAAGGTTTTAAACGGGCTACTTTTAAGCGACAATATAGATATGCTCGTTCCTTTTACAGTTGAGTTGACTCAAAGTGATTTTCTTAAAATAAAAGAAAACATCGCCATACTTGAAAATATAGGTTTTTCCATCGAAGAGTTCGGAATCAACACCTTTAAAATTAATTCGCATCCTGTATGGATAAAAGAAGGTAGAGAAGAAGAAACTGTGCGAAGAATATTCGATATATTGCTCACTGAGAAAAAAAACTTCGATATCGTTCGTTTTAATGATAAAGTCGCTGCTACGATTGCATGTAAGATGAGCATAAAGGGAAATACACGAATAACTTTAGAAGAAGCAAAATACATTATTGAACAATTAGTTCTCTGTGACAATCCTTATACATGCCCTCATGGTAGACCAACTATAATTAAATTTACAATATACGAACTCGAAAAGATGTTTAAAAGAGCGATGTAGTAATAAATTTTTCTTGCTAATCTATCTGAAATTTTATATAATTAATTTAGGAAACGCACCCAGCTGATGCGAGTGTGTTCTCCATTTCGGTGGACACGACCCGTATCAATCAAGGTACGAGCCGTGTTTTCTATTTTTTATTATAAAATCACAAACTTCAAAAGAAGTGCGATTACAATAAATAATAACATTTCAATTATTTCCATCAATTTGATTTCCATAATCAATCACTCCTTTCATAAACCCCCTGAAAGTAAAATAAAAGGAGAACATCGTGCTCGCATCAAAGTGCGTTTCGTGTTCCATTAAAACATATAAAATATCACTTTGTCAAGCATTCGGGTTGTATTTTTTATTTCTAAAACAATAACTGATTTTTTGCTTTGCAATAATCCGATTTTTGCCTTATTTCCGGAAAAAATTAAACAATAATTTCTCGCAACATATTGCATTATACTTTAAAATATTATAAAATGTTTATAGGGAACTCTCGGTTCGCTGGGTGTCTTACCAAATCTCTACAAAATAGGGAGAAGGTGCAGTTTATGATTAATCAGAAATTTATCCTAAGGGTACTTGATATGATTAAGTCCATATTATTGCTTTTGATTCTATTAAAACTAGAATTTAAAAAAGACACCGATTCATATTTTGATGATATGAATTGATGTCATGCTATAAAAACTTTAGGTAAGACATCCAGCACTCTAAAACTGAATGTTCCCTTTTATTATACGCAAGTGTCCCTTGCTACATACATTATACCATGGGTTTACACGAAAAGTAAACTTTTTTTG
>JAZQJK010000107.1:0-5172 GCA_045541615.1 Bacilli bacterium | reverse complement strand
TAACAACACTTCTTGCACTTATCATGTTATTATCAGTGATAACTATAACGTACGCATACTTTGTAGTGGGACCTACAACAACTCAAAATCAAAGTGCAAGCGTTCAGGCAGGAACTATGTCTCTAACATTTGCAGACAATGACAACGGAGTAGGTGGAGCACTTAACTTTGGTGGTAGTATTACTAAAAAGTTTACCATCGAAAACACCGGAACACTTGATGCCTATGCCAAGATAAGTTGGTTAAATTTAACAAATTCATATTTAGAGGGTAGTTTAGTATATACGTTGAGATATTCGGAAGAAGAAAACGGGACATATAAAAACAAAATAACAAACAAAAATGTACCAACGAATGTTACAAACGCAAAAGTAGAACTTGCAAATGGTTTAACAATCTCAGCGGGGAAAAAATACTATTATGAATTAGAGATAACACTTGTAAACTCTGAAACAGTAGACCAAACGGCGGATTTGAACGCATCATTTTGGAGTCAATTTACACTCGAAAACGGAGAAAAAACAAATATAGTTGAAGAATTAATAGCAACATCAAAAGGAGTAGCGCCAACAAGTCTATTTGCAAATGTAGCAACAACAGATGAAGGAATCTATGAAATGGAAGATGACTATGGGACTAGTTACTATTTCCGTGGAGCAGTAGAGAATAACTATGTATCGTTCGCAGGGTATTGCTGGAGAATAATCCGTATCAATGGAGATGGAAGTTTGAGACTTATATATGATGGTACAAGTTGTCATGCAAATGGTGAGGAAAGTGAAGACAGGATATTGTCAACGGCATCGGAATTTAATGAAAATTATGATGACAATGCATATGTAGGCTATATGTATGGACTCACGGAAATAACAACCGATGCGAATAGATGTTTGATGTTAGATAGCAGTAACAATGTCGTAGATAACGTGAGTAAATATACTACGAAAAGTGCATGTGAAAAGGCTGGAGGAAAATGGACAACAACAGCATATGAAGCAACACATGCGAATGTAAAGAACAGTACAATAAAAGATTATCTTGATGATTGGTACAAGACAAACATAGAGGATAAAGGTTATGGAAACTATGTTGCAGACGCATTATTTTGTGGAGACCGAAGTATGAGTATAGTCGATGGAAGTGGAAATAATTTAACAGAAATGGGTTTTACAACTTTAGGATATGAAACTAATACGACATTATATAGTTCATTTGTAAGATTAGGCGTAGATGCTACGACTTTTAGCGTAACAAATCCACAAATCCAACTAAAATGTCCACAAAAACAAGATGCATATACAGTGAATGATAAAACATATGGAAATGGTGATTTAGAGTATCCAATCGGTTTAATAAGCGCTGACGAAGTCAGTCTCGCCGGAGGCGATGCAGGGACGAATAATACAGGTTACTTCCTATATAAAGGGATTCCTTACTGGTCGCTGTCGCCTAGTGCTTTCACTGGCGGCAGTGCGTATGTGTTCTACGTGCGTGAAAGTGGTGATGTCAACAATTACAGGGTGAACTATACGCATGGCGTCGCTCCGGTCATAAATTTAACTAATGAATACACAAGACAATTAAGTGGACTTGGTTCTGTAGAATCTCCGTTTACTGCTACATAAAAAGTATAATTTACTATTGTAAAATGTTCGCATGCATCTTGTGAACATTTTTCTTATGTGATAAAATTGATATAGATGATAGGGTGATACTATGGATGAGTTTACTAATAGATTTGGATTAAATTATAAAGATGCGATTAGTAAGAATGATGCTATATTTAAAGGGGAGAAGTATAGAATTACTATTTTGAGTGAAATTCTAATTAGGCTTGAATACAGTGAATCTGGTACTTTTGAGGATAGACCAACTGAACTTGCAAGATTTCGTGATTTTGAAGTGCCTAAATTTATAGTAACCGAGGATGATAAAAGACTTAACATTAAAACGAGTTATTTTGAACTCAGTTATGAAAAAGAAAAACCTTTCACGGGGACAAGACTTTCTCCAGACCAATTTTTAAAAGTTAAACTATTACAAACAGATAAAATGTGGTTTTTTACACAGGCTGAAGCTAGAAATTTTAAGAGTACTACGACAAGTTTAGATAATGCCACAACTATGCCGAAACTTGAGAAGGGACTTTATAGTACGGATGGATTTGTCTCAATAGATGACTCGAATAGTTTGATATTCAACCAAGATGGAAGTGTCGGTAAGAGAAGTGACTTGAGAATTGACACATATCTATTCATGTATAGAAAAGACTTCGGTTTTTGCTTAAAAGATTACTACCGTTTAACTGGTTATCCACCTTTAATTCCGAGATATGCTTTAGGTGTCTGGTGGAATAGGGATGAAGCATATGATACAAATGAGATATATTCGCTCTTAGCAAAATTTAAAAAATACGAAATACCTATAAGTGTTCTTTTGTTGAATAGATGGAGTATGAATGATGTCAGTTTTAACAACGATTTGATTTTAGAACCTGCTAATCTGATTCGCGACCTTAAAAATGATGATATACACGTTGGACTCAGTTTGAATTTAGAAAAAGTTCCAGGAACACATGATGGAAAAGCAGTAGAAATTCCATTTAATGTCTTTGATAAAAATTTTTTGGCAGGGTACTTTAACACCTTTATAAGTCCTTTAAATAATGCTGGTGTCGATTTTTATTCACTCAATTACCGTGGCAAGGACATGTATGCCCTACGTATGATAAATCACTATTTCTTTAATTACGTGAACAAAGAAAAAGAAAGACGTGGGTTTATTCTTTCAAAAAATGGGCTTGTGAATTCACACCTATATCCTGCTTATAATAGTGGAGAGACAGTAGTCGACTGGAAAACATTAAAGATGCTACCGGAATTCAACTCGACTAGTAGTAACATCGGAGTATCTTGGTGGAGTCATGCGATTGGTGGCTATAAAGATGGAATCGAAGATAGTGAATTATACACGAGATTTGTACAGTTTGGAACGTATTCTCCGATTTTTAGATTTTCATCGAAAGGTGGTCACTACTACAAACGTGAGCCTTGGAGGTGGGATGTTAAGACTCGTAAAATAGTTAGAGACTATACAAACGTTAGACATAAATTAGTGCCATATCTATACAGCGAGGCTTATAAATACTCAAAAACCGGTTTACCTCTAATTCAGCCTCTTTATTATAGATATCCTGAATTGTATGATGAACCGACTTATAAAAACGAATATTACTTTGGAACCGAACTATTCATCGCACCTATAACAGAAAAAAAAGATACAGTCATGAATAGGACTATCACGAAATTATTCTTACCTAATGGTATGTGGTATGATTTTAAAACCGGTAAAAAATTTCCGGGCGGTAAAAGATACATTTCATTCTTTAAAGATGAGGACTATCCCGTATTTGCAAAACAAGGTGGAATAATTCCTCTCGCGATTTTAGATGATGACAAGAGAAACAGCACGGCAAATCCTGATAAAATGGAAATTCACATATTCCCTGGTAAAACAAATAATTATAAACTCTATGAAGATGATGGAACTACTAATGCTTATAAAGAGGGAAACTTCTTAACTACTGCAATTGATTATAACTACTTGCCAAATAACTATACGGTAATAATAAGACCGCTTGAAGGAAAAACAGGCATTGCACCTCTGAATAGAAGCTATAAGATAAGGTTTAGAAATACTAGACAGGCAGATGATGTAATCGCATATTTAGGACCTGAGAGAATAGATGTCACAACATATCTAGATGACCAAGATTTTATAGTTGAGACACCTCTTATAAGTACAAATGAGCAATTGAGTATAAACTGTAAAGGGAAAGACATCGAAATCGATGCAGTGAGACTGATAAACGAAGATATAGATACGATTATAAGCGATTTAAAGATTCCGACAAAACTTAAAGAAAAAATAGCTACTATCATATTCAGCGAAGATGACATAAAAAAGAAACGTATTCAAATAAGAAAACTCTCAAGTCAAGGACTAAACGAAATTTTTATAAAAATGTTCTTAAAACTACTTGAATATGTTTCAGAATTTTAATATAATATGTTCAAACGCAGGTGAAAAAAGAGTAGTAATGTTTTAATCCATATAAAGAGAGCAAGTGGTTGGTGTAAACTTGTTATGGTAAAATATGAACTTGCTTTTGGATGCGAAAAGTGTTGTTTACTATATAAAACAGTTTGAGAAAAAAATAAGGTGGTACCACGACAAGTTCGTCCTTTGGGATGGGTTTGTCTTTTTTTAAAAGGAGGAATCATATGACCAATTTGATAATAGGTATAATCGTGTTTGTCCTGTGCTTTTTGATAAGGTTACTCGTATTTACCATAAAAAGAAAGAGCAAAAAGGGAAAACAAAATTCGGGTATAGGTGCTGATATCGAATATTTAGTTAACAAATTTAACCTAGATTATAGGCGCGTGAATACGATGAGTATTGCAGGGATCACTAGTTTTGTAGATGCATTTATAATAGCACTCACATTAGTGATAACGACAAGTGTCAGTGAAAGCATATTTATAGAGATGATTTTAGGGTTAGTTTTAGTACTCTTCTTTATAGTATTGTTTTATGAGGCATTTGGAAGAATTTTAGTGAAGAAAGGATTTAGAAAAGATGAATAATTATGATTTTACTGAAATAGAAAAAAAATGGCAAAAACGTTGGGAAGAAAAAGGAAACTTCAGGGCTGAAAATAAAAGTGATAAAGAAAAATATTATGTTCTCGTTGAGTTTCCATATCCATCAGGTTCCGGATTACATGTGGGACACGTGAGAAGTTATACAGCACTCGATTCACTCGCGAGATTAAAACGCGCTCAAGGTTATAATGTACTTTTCCCAATGGGATGGGATGCTTTTGGTGCTCCTGCTGAGCAGTATGCGATTAAGAATAAAGTATATCCTGCGAGTATGGTCTCTTCTTGTATCAATACTTTTAAAGGACAAATTAAGAGTTTGGGCTTGTCTTTCGACTGGTCACGTGAATTTTCTACGACAGACCCCGAGTATTATAAGTGGACACAATGGCAATTTTTGAAATTCTATGAAAACGGCATGGCTTATAAAGCAAAAAAAGACATTAACTGGTGTCCAAATTGTAAAACCGGATTATCTAATGAAGACTCATCAGGTGGAGTTTGTGAA
>JAZQJK010000106.1:0-3562 GCA_045541615.1 Bacilli bacterium | reverse complement strand
AGTAGAGAATGATTTAATCCTTTTTAGGCGAGCTAATATAGATGATAATATGGAAGAAATTGCAGAGTTATTATATGAAACCGACCCATATATTTACCCTTATTGGTTTGAAAAAGATGAAAAAAGTTGTGTTAAATTTTTGAAGGAAGAAATAATAAAGGATGGATTTATCTTCAATTATAATAATCTTTACGTTGCTTATGACAGTACGATGAACAAAATCGTTGGAGTTATTTGTGCGATTGATAAATCCGTGAATTTAAAATATGATTATGAGTCTTTAAAAAAAGTAAATTCATTTTATGAGAGGACAATCAATGAATACATCGAGCCGATTATAGATGAAGTAAATAAACTAGATGATGAGACTATTTATATTCCAAATGTCTGCATAGATAAAGATTTACGCGGTAAGAGAATTGGAACAAAATTATTAGGTTATTTTATCAGTCAAATGGAAAAAGCAGGGTTTAATAGATTTGCACTCGATTGTTTATTACATAATCTTCAAGCGAAAAACTTGTATCATGCCCTCGGGTTTAAAGAGATGAAATTGACTCATGGTTTTACTGGTGATAATTCTACAGTCGAAGTAGTAAGTTTCTTGAGGAAAAAAGGTGCTTATTTACCGGAAGAATTTATAAATTATTAAAGGGCGCTTAAAAGTGCCTTATTTTTATATGATAATTCTTATATAAACTGTGAATAATTTAAGGGTATAAGTGATATAATTTGGTACATACTAAGTTTGAAAGAAAGGATAAGTTATATGGAAACATTACAAAAAGTTGCTTTAGTAGTTACCATAATAGGTGCTATCAACTGGGGACTAGTTGGATTACTAGAATTTAACTTAGTAGATGCGCTTTTCGGTGAGATGTCTGTATTATCTAGACTAGTTTACTCATTAGTTGGTATTACAGGTCTTATCAATGTTGGACTACTATTCATGCACTCTGAAAGATAAATTTTGACAAAAGCACGCTAGCATGTTAAGATTATTTTGAAAAGTGCACTTCAAAAATTGTCACTTATGTGGCATTTTTTAATACTTCCGTAACTCAATCGGATAGAGTAGTTCCCTCCGAAGGAAAAGATAGCGGTTCAAGTCCGCTCGGAAGTACCAAAAAAATAAGAGGATATCTTGACTGATGTGACCCCCGATAGGAGACATCACGCTTTAAGATATCCTTTTTATAATGTCTTATTTTCCATATAATTTTTGTATTCAATATCATAGATTTTAGCTTCTATGAGTCTATCATCTACTAAAAATATTCGCGCGAGAGTGTGTCTTTTATCATAATCGAATTTTACTTCATCAAGGCCACCCATATTTTCAACATGTTTCATAAAACTATCAGTGGGTACTAAAAGATGCATTGCAAAATAACTGCTTTCAAATTCTAACATTTCCTTTTCAGTTGTTATATTTCTTTCACCCTTTAAGCATTCTAATAATCTTTTAAATACATCACTTAGAGTTGCATTTATCACTTTTATCGATCACCTTAAAACTCTTTTGATTTTTCTATTTAAAGATAAAACTTTGCTTTTAACTTTCAAAGCTTTTTCGCGTGATTCAACTAATATCACTGGTTCCGTGATTTCTTCATATCTAATCTTGTTGAGTTTTTCTTTCAAGAGGTCCGGGCAATCTTCGATTTTGACATAAATTCTTTTAAATATTTCATCTTCCTTATCAACTATGGCATGTTCAATAGCACTCGAATCTGTCTTCAAATAATAACCTGAAAGCGCATTAGAAGTTCGAAGCATAAAATCTCCTTTATATAGGTCCTTATAATCCCCCTTGATTGCAATATTCATGCCATCGAGTATTACTTCAAAATCACAATTTTCGGCTTTTAGAGTAGTACTACAATCGAGTTTATAACTATGATACTTTTCCTCTGCATCAAAAAGTTTATATATAAGACCTGAAGTCTCACTTAAGATGTTTTTAGCAAAGCCATAATCTCCATCCTTTATATATAGTTTACCAGTCTCATCTTTAGAAAAGACTAAAACTCTTTTAAAGTTGACGTTGCAATTTGCACAGTGAAATTCTATTTTTAATTCACCACTTAAATTGTTGTAACCCTCAAATCTTATATACAAGTTTTTATCTACTTTGTTATATATCAAACCTTCAATGAGTTTTTGATATTTCTTTATTAAAGAATAATATTTGTACCCATGCGTTTTCCAAAAATTTGAAATACTCGATATAGAAATCAGTTCTGGGTCTTCATTTGTAGGTAAAGATAAGACTTTTTTTATCTCCTCTAGAACCCTGATATCATCAAAATACTTCATTGTGTTTACATCATCTAATACACTCAAATTTAACTTTTCATAAGCGTATACAGTCAATTTTTCTTCCTTTAAAGAGTACTTAAAAGTTTCAAAAGTGACATCTATATTTCCCTCAATTAATAAGAGAATACAGTTTTTTAAATTCCACGCAGGGATATTTTCTATGACAGTTGAGATGACCTTATCATCGTATTCAAAGATTTCGTCGTTATAATAAATGTCACTTACAATAATTTTTGCATTCGTAACATATGGTACTTTTTCTGGTAATAATCTATTCATTTTATTTGTTCCTTTCAACTACATTTTTTATTTTTTGCTTTAAAGTAAGAGACTTTACTTCATTCTTATTTGTTTTAGATGTCTCCATTCTTTTAAGTGTGAGAAGTTTTGTGGTATATAATCTTTCTTGTAAAATCAAAGGACAATCCGATATGTTCACATTGATTCTCTTTAGTAAATCCTTTTTATGCGTTTTAAATAACTTTTGAACTAGGCGCGACTCGACATCTATTTCGGCATTTATACCTAAATAATCCAAAACACAACTGACCTCAAAACTATAATTGGTACTTCTTAGGGTAACGTAATCATCCGTAATATATAATAAAAAATCTTCCTCAAGTGAGTATAAATAATTATTTGTACCTACCTTTTCACGGTAAAAGTTGATTTTTAAGTCATATAATTTCCCTAATTCATCATACAAATCCTCCACGAGTTTATATGCCCTTTGATTAGAGGTATATTTAATAAATAAAATCCCATTTTCATTTTTAGAAATCACGATTATATTATCCGGTTCATTTAAATTGTATATGTCCTGAAAGTACATGGTGACATCATATGGATTATCTTGCTTTTTAAAATCAATCCAAGCATTACTTGAATACATCTCATTGACAATAAATTTTATTTTTTCTTCTGTCTCATATATTTTTTGTTCTTCTTCACCTTGCTTATCCTCAAGAGTCGTGATTATCTCCCAAACTGATATGACATCTGGGTTCGTGCTAGGTTCTTTAGATAAGATGCTTTTAATTTTTTCTAATATATTTTTTTCTTCGATTTCTACTTCTGGTATCATATTATTTCCTTTCTAAAATTAGTAACTAATATTATAACACGTATAATGTATTTAGTAAATTGATGAAGTTGCAAATCATTAATTTACAAGTATAATAAAGTTACTCTTTTTGAGTAAAATTATGCGATTGAGTTTAGGCAGATTATAACAGGGGTC
>JAZQJK010000105.1:0-4997 GCA_045541615.1 Bacilli bacterium | reverse complement strand
CCTAAGACCGCTTGGCATCCGACTTATGTAGTTCCTGTGAACATGCAAAATAGACCTAGAAACCCCGTCACAACAAAATAGTTAAACTGAGTTTTATCTAAGTATTTGAGTTTACGCCATGAACGTTTAAAACTTATAGTAAACTTTTTTATATATTTTATTATATTATTTTTTACTCTTCCCATCTTAGTCGTAGTCCTTTACTATTTTACTAGTTTTAGTATAACAAAATTTTAACGAGTTTACAACCCTAGATAGCAACTTTTTTAAAGTTCGACAAAAAAATGTCCAATTTTTAAATTTAATATAAATAAAAAAGAAATAAATTTAATTATTCCTTGAATATAAAAGCATAATCCAGTATTTGTACTTCGTCACCTCGTTTAGCGCCGAGTTTTTCAAGTTCCTCGTCAACTCCGAGATTTTTAAGTTTTTTTGCAAATCTTATGGCTCCCTCTTCACTTTCAAATCTTGTCATTTTAAAGAGTTTTTCTATCTTTTCCCCACCTAAAATCCAAACTTCACCTTCTTTTTTAATCGAGAAAGGCAATTCTTCTTTAAATTTGAATAATACATGGTCTTCCATCTCAGCATCATCATACATTTTAGATGCTGGAATTTCATCTATTAAGTCAGCAAGTTTTTGAAGTAATGGTTCAAAGCCCTCATTCATAACAGCACTTATCTCATAGATTAGCACATCAGGATGTACCTGTTTAAATTTTTCTAGATTTTCTTTAGCATTCGGTAAATCCATTTTATTTGCGATAACTAGTTGTTGTTTTTTAAAGAGTTTATCATCGTATTTTTTTACTTCATCACATATGATTTTATAGTCCTCAAGCGGGTCACGACCTTCTTCTGCGCCCATATCGATGACATGCGCGAGTACTTTTGTGCGACTCGCATGTTTTAAAAATTTATGTCCGAGTCCAACTCCTTCGCTTGCACCAAGAATCAAACCTGGTAAATCTGCCATAGTAAATACCCTTTGGTCTTTAAGACGAACTACACCTATATTTGGACTAAGTGTGGTGAAGTGGTAAGCGGCAATTTTAGGACGTGCTGCGCTTATCATACTCAATATAGTGCTTTTACCGACACTAGGCATTCCAATTAAACCGACATCGGCAAGGACTTTTAATTCACATTTTAAAACTCTCTCTTCACCAGGTTCACCCTTTTCTGAAAATGATGGTGCTGGGTCTGAATGAGTTGCAAATGCTTTATTACCGCGTCCACCACGTCCACCTTTTGCGACTACTAGACTTTGTCCATCTTCGATTATATCGCCTATTATTAATCCTGTATCTGCATCACTTACAGTAGTCCCTAGAGGCACCTTTATTATGACATCTTCACTATTTGCGCCATACTTGTTAGACCCCTTACCGTTGTTACCTTTATCGGCCTTAATTATTTTCTTATATCTTAAGTCCAAAAGTGTTTTTTCATTTCTATCACCGACAAACACGATACTTGCACCTTTTCCACCATTTCCACCATCAGGTCCGCCCATCGGTTCACATTTTTCGCGTCTAAAACTAGTGCAGCCATCTCCACCATTACCGGCAAATAATTTTACTATAACCTCATCTACGAACATAGTATCAACTCCTTTTACTTTTTGATAATCATCATGAGTGGTTTATCTTTGTCTTCTTCAAATGCTTCTTCATCAAATAATCTTGTAAGCATTTCTTTTAACGATTTTAATTCCGCAATTTTTTTTGTTCTCTCATCTCTATTTTGTATGCTCTGTTTCACATAGCCACCAGCAGTCAAAACTTGAGCAGCAATAGTACCAACCGTTGCAATATTTACAACTTCGTCAGTTATAGTTAAATCGAGTTCCGCTAAACTCGGTATGAATTTCATTATAAATGTATTTAGTATTTCTGGACTTAGTACATTTATAGCACATAATACGATTGTCATACTGAGTATGCACGTTTTTATCTTACCTATTATAGAGGATGAGACTGTCTCTTCATGAAGGGTTCTATTCACATTGATAAGTGTTATTCCTATCTCTAAAAATAATGGTACTAAGAAGAAATTTTGAGTTCCTATAAAGGACATTATACAAGATATCGCGAGTAATTTATCTCCAAATGGGTCTAAAAGACTGCCTCCCCTAGTTTGAACTTTCCAAGCGCGAGCAAGTTTACCATCTAATAAGTCAGTTACAAAAAGTGCCATGAGTAGTCCTATAAGTACTGGAATATTTGCAAAATTGAACACAACTGGCAATGTCAGCGCTCCTATAATTCTCGATGCAGTCAGCGTATTGACTATAATTTTTTTCTTATTTTTAGATTTTACCATAATAACCCTTCTTCGCATGCATTTATATTAACAAAATATGACCAAAATGTCAAAGTTATGTACAAAGGAAATCCCATTATAAAGTATTTAAAAATTCACTAAATTCTTCTGGCAATTCGCTTTCAAAATACATTTTTTCTTTTGTAATCGGATGAGTGAATTCAAGACTTTTTGCATGTAAAAATTGACCAAAATCCGTAGTTTTATCATTTGTATATACTGGGTCGTTATAAACTGGATATCCGATATATTTCATATGAACTCTTATTTGGTGTGTTCTACCTGTCTCGAGTCGTAATTCTACGAGGGTAAAATCATCATAATGTTTAAGAACTTTCAAATGCGTTATTGCTTCTTTAGAGTTATCTTTTGTCACACACATCTTTTTTCTATCAGTTTTATCTCTACCAATAGGAGCATCAACTGTCGCATTTTGATTTTTAAAATTCCCCTTTAGTAGTGCTACATACACTCTTTTTATAGTCTTATTTTTGAAGCCTTCTGAAAGTATGGCATGAACCTTATCGTTTTTAGCGACCAATAAAAGACCACTTGTATCTTTATCTATTCTATGAACAATTCCGGGTCTAATCGCACCATTTGAACTCGATAGGCTGCTCGTGTGATTGATTAGGGCATTTACTAAAGTGTGTTCTACATTTCCATTTCCGGGATGCACGACCATTCCACTCGGTTTATTGACTACTATTATATCATCATCCTCGTATACTATGTCTAAATCGATTTGTTCTCCCTTGACTTCTAATTCTTTTACATAATCATCCGGTAAGATAATCTCCTGTCCATTTGATACCTTAAAAGAACTTCTCACTTCTTTGCCATTTACTAATATAAGTTTTTTATCTAACATCTCTTCGATTTTATTCCTCGAATACTCAGTATTACTTGCTAGAAACTTATCTATTCTTACTTGTTCTTCTAATTCGTTTACTACTAATTTCATCTACTTCATCACCTCTAAAAATTCCTATTATCAAAATCAAGACACCAAGAACGATGCACGAATCTGCTACATTAAATATCGGAAAGTTTAAGTCAAAGATATTGATACCTAAAAAATCTCTCACGTAACCTAAAAACAGTCTATCACTTAAATTACCAAAAATTCCTCCAAATATGAGGCCAAAGGATAGCAGTGTCCGTTTATTCTCTTTAAAGTCCTTAACTAATCTCAAGAGTAGTATTATACATATTATGCTTGCAAGTATCAAGAAAAGAGTGTTACCCTCAAATGTCGAAAACGCTGCACCGATATTGCCCACTCTTGTCAAATAGAAAAATTTATCTACTATGTAAATCACTTCATCATGCATTAAAAACATATCTATCAATAGTTTAGTAATCTGGTCTATGATGAGAACAATAATCCCAATCCCAATAATCTTTTTATTCATAAATTTAATCCACCACAAAGATTATACTATTTATTTTATAAATCGACAAGTATAACATCTGAGCCAAATTTTACTATCTGTTCAAATCTTATGTTTGTCTCCGGTGATAAGGAGGTGTACTTTTTTAAAAATTTACTCGGTTCTACGACTAAGTACTCTATCATTCCTTTATCATTTACGACTAAATCAATTATTTTGCCTACTCTTCTACCATCTCTTGTGCTTATTATATCCTTTTGTTGTAAATCACTCATTCTCACTAAAACCACCATTATATTATATTATTCCATCAGTTTTTTCATACTCTTTATAGCACTTTTTTCAATGCGAGATACTTGTGCTTGACTGACACCTAATTCATCTGCTATCTCATTTTGGGTCTTACCTATTATATATCGACCTATCAGTATGTCTTTTTCTCGTTTTTTAATTTTCACTAATGCTTCCCTCATCGCGATGAGCATATCTTTATCCATATTTTTTTCTCTTATATCTGCAACTTGGTCTAAAAGATATATCGTATCTCCGCCATCGTTATAAATCGGTTCAAATATGCTCACAGGGTCTTGCAGTGCTTCTAGGGCAACTCTTATTTCATATTCTTCTATACCGAGTTCACGTGCGATGATTTCATTTGAAGGGTCAATCCCATAAATATTTGAGTATTCCTCTTTGAATTGTAATATTCTATATGCAGTATCCCTTATACTCCTAGCAATTCTCACACTGGAATTAGTTCTTACTAGTCTTTTTACCTCGCCAAGAATCAGAGGTACAGCATAAGTTGAAAACATCACTCCATACGATGTATCGAAGTTATCAACTGCTTTAATTAGGCCGATGCACCCAACTTGAAACAGGTCGTTCATATCGATATTTTTATGTCTAAACTTGCTGATGATGCTTAAAACAAGTTTTAAGTTTCCGTTTATGAGTTCCTCTTTTGCACTCATATCACCACTTTTATACTTTGCAAAAAGTATATCCATCTCTTCTTGTTTTAAAACTTTTAAACTATTCGTATCTACACCCGTAATATCCACTTTAAATTTACTCATATAAAAATCCCCCTCGATCATATATTGGGGAGATTTATGATTTCTTATTCATTCGTTATTTTTTAAGTAATTATCCATTTAAATGATGTACTCGTATTTATATAATTTGGGTATAAGGCGTGTACAAAAAATCCCTAAAAAATATTTTAGGGATGTCATTTCAACTACTCAAAGATTATTCCATCTATTAAGTGGC
>JAZQJK010000104.1:0-4674 GCA_045541615.1 Bacilli bacterium | reverse complement strand
TCATATTTTTCCATTTTTAGTTTTGAAGGCAATACATAAAGTATGCTAGCATTAGAGTTGTATAGAACACCATCAATAGTTTTATAAACAGAATTATTATCAATTTCAAAACTATCTATGTTATTAGGACTAAAATTGTCGTCTATATTTAATTCTGTAACACCACTTGGAAGTATCATTTTATAAGATGTGTCATCTAAGAACATGTAACCGCCAATTGCATTTTTTTCTACTCGTGTTACTGTGTTTTCTATATTTAATACATCTCTATTGTTACCATATGCTTCAGGTACTTTTAAAAGTGTCGTTTTTTCTTTATTATAAAGTACTCCTTCAACCCCTGTAAATTTTGTATTATTTTCATCAACTGTAATCGTTTCAAATTTACGTCCTATTAAAAAATCTATACCGATATTTTCTACGTTTGGTCCAATATGTAAGTCGGTGACATTTGTATTCATACCAAAGGCACTTTTTCCTATTGACTTCAGACTTTCAGGTAATTCGAGTGAATCGAGGTATGTTCCAGAGAACGCGTAGTCACCGATAGTTTCAAGTTTAGATGTACTCTTAAATTCGAGTTTTGTCATTTTTGTTTCTCTATAACCTTGTTCGAAGGCATTGTTTCCAATGGATACTACAGTACTCGAAATTGATAATTCACTCAGTAAATTTTTGTAAAATGCATAGTTCCCAATCGTGCTTAGATTTGACACTTCTTCGAATATTAGGATTTTTAGCGCGCCATCATAGTCTCCTTGAGCAAAAGCATATGCCCCTATTGTTTCTACTGAGGCAGGAATTTTGAGGTTCTCTATTTTTAGTAATCTAAATGCTGATGTGCCTATTGTTTTTAGTTTAGAATCCTCTTCAAATGTAAGAGTAGTTACTTCTTTAGTTTGAGCTTCGGCCTGTCTAAATGCGTGTTCACCTACTACTTCTAGGGATGCAGGTATTTTCAGGTCAGTTGCCTTGTGATATGCAAAGGCATAGTTACCTATCGTTTTGATGCTAGATGAACTCTCAAAAGTTATCTTTTCGATTTTTGTGTTTAAATAGTTTGTCGCAGTAAATGCATACTCTCCTATTTCTTCTACTCCTCTTGGAATTTGTACTTCAGTCATTCCAGTTTGATAAAAGGCATATGCACCAATCCTAGTAGCACTTTTTGACATAGTGACATTTTTAAGATTAGTACTTTGATAGAAAGCATAATCTCCGATATTAGTAACCGTATCTACGATTATAGCATCTGTTATTTGCGTTCTATAATTTGAGTACCATGGTGCATATCTCCAACCGCCACCACTTGCTGTTAGTGGTGTGAATTCTATCATGTCACCTTCACCATATATTTTAAGTGTATATGTTTCCCTGTCACCATTTAAGTTCTCATTGTCATAAAGTACCGCGATTACATCTCCGCGTTCTTCTTTGCCAATAAACCACATATCTACGTACTCATATTCAGTTGAGAGTATATCACTCGTCGTAATTTGAGAATTTTTCAAATCGAATTTATCGCTTACGACATTTGCTTTAAATGTCAAGTTAAAACTACCAAATGCTTTACCTTTGAGCGTAATCTCATATTCGAGTCCATCTTCTATATGCGATGGTGTACTGATTTTTTCTATCTCTGCAACGTTAGGTCTATTTATCATGAAGTCATCTTCGGTTAAAATGAAATCATCTTTTAAGCCACTTTCAAAATCGTTGCATCTCAATTTAACAATATCACTTCCACCGAGCGAAGTCATGACATCGATAAATTCACATGTAGGTTTCGTGACGTCTTTAGAATTCGCATAGTAAGTTGTTCCACTCGTTAGAGCATTAAGTGTGATAGTGTTTCCACCGCTGTACTCACGCGTTGTTGAGTCTTTAGTTTTGCTATATCCGACTATTTCAAAGCCTGTCTTCGGCGTAAATGTTGGAAGTGTAACTGTACAACTTGAACTGCTTAGAAGTGTAGTACAAGATAATCTTGTCGTGTTATTCGTAATTCTATTCGTATATGTACCCCTTTCGAGGAACACTTCGAACGTGTTACCTATTACCCCTAAATGAACTACTTCGGTACCACAGTTGGCACCATTTATTATTATTTCCACATTGCCTTGTACTCTTTTTCCTTTTACCGAAACTTCATATATGTTTGGTTCGTTTGGTCCATAATCATAGTCACCAGCATCTACTTTTTTTACCGATATATCAACTGCATTTGTTGAAGTCGTAGTAGCGCTTATCGGTCCAGTCGCATAAGATATCACCCTAAAAGTTTTAGTTCCACCGACATTTACAATGCTAGGTAAGTTAGATAACTCTAAATCATATATGTACATGTCCACTTCGGCGGTTTTATTACCGTTATCCTCATGCACCGTTATTGGAACTCTTCCTGTGTTGTATCCACGATTATATATATCGTAATCTATACCATATTCTGGACCGTAGTCTCTATCGTTAAGATTTCGTTTTTCAGCAGAGACTAGTATTCCATCATTTGTGACATTCGCAAGGAACCAACTGTCAGTATTGTCAACTCCTTGTATTGAGATGCGCCCTAAATTTCTTCCTGTGACATAGAATTCCGAGATGTCTTTTGTATCCTTTGAATTACATACCTTTGTCACTTCGACATCATTTTTATCAACCGCATATATATTTGTCGTTAAAACTTCGACATCAACTGTATCTCTTCCACCGACATCGTTTATAACTGTAATCGTAGCATTTCCACCAGCATTTCCGGGTTCTACTACGAGTGTCGGACCATTCATATAACAGTTTGCTATTCTCGTATTACTCGTTGAACACGAGAGCACGTTGCTATCTGAAGTAACACCGACATCTATTGATTTACCCCCGACATAGAGTATAGCCTCATTTCTTTCAAGGCTCAAATTTGATACGTTTATATTTGCCTCCATGTAACCACAGTTTGCACCTTGAATTTTAATTTTTGATGTACCTATAGTCTTGCCTATAACTTTAATCGTATCAGTTTTTTGAGTCTCATTTATAGTTAAAGTTGTCACTTCTTTATTACCAGATACAAATTTTACTGGATATAACCCCGTTGCGACATCTTGTACTGAAGTCAATGTAATCGTACCAGCATTCGCATGATTTATTTTGAAAGTAGCTGTTTTTCCTACGACGACATTATTAGGTATTCTTCCATCTACTTCTAGACTATACACTGATGTGTTTAAAGTTGTGCTCTTTCTTCCGTTGTTTTCTGTTACAGTTAGTTTGTTATTTCCGGCATTATTACTCGCGGTTAAGTAAAGTGTCTTTGAGTCCACGATTCCTGATATGTAGTGATTACTCTCTGAAATTGAAACACTCATCTCTCCGAGGTTTTTACCAGTTATATTTATGTTTTGGGTATCACCTGTTTTCATACAGACATGGCTATCTGATAGATTTAGACCAAGGCTTGTCTCATACACTTGCAAGGCTATTTCTTTTGAAAGATTTGTGTATTTTCCATCTTCATCATAGTAGTAGCCATACACAGTTAGTTTTATACTTTCAAAATCCCTAGTGGATGGTATTTTATAACTGTTTGAAAATCTTATATTTACTTTCCCACCGGACACACTGCAAGTAACAACATTAGAATTTGAACTCGAACAGTTAAATGTCGTAAAGTTTCCATGAGATATTATGTTTATGTATTGTTCAGCACCCCCTATATACCCAGTGCTGATAACTGAACTTAAATTTAACGAACGCCCTGATGCCATCGCACTACACGAATAGTTACCATCATCGACATACTCTGTGTACACTCTTACCTTTGCTGGGTCATAGCAAATTAGTACTTTTCCATCAAATGGTTCATTAGTAGTTGGGTCAAGCACAGTAGAAGTATTTTCTTCGCCTTCCATATATCCCTTTTGTATGAGTGTTCCTATATCCACAGTACAATTCGTTTCAATAGAACCTATCGATCCTTGACATGTCTGGTACTTATTTATGCTATCGTTACCATATTTTTCGCCCGCGATTACAATCGTGTCTATTTTTGAATTTCTAAGCGACTTTCTCGAATTAATCGCTAGATTATCCACCGCTGGTATTACGAGTAACATTATTATAGATAAAAGACCTATAACCGCGATCAGTTCTACTAAAGTAAATCCCTTTTTATTACGCATTAGTATTCCTACTCTCTATAATAACAATTATAATATATTAAATATTAAAAGACAAGAAAAAAACCTTTAAAAGGAGTTCATATGGTGCATTTTAAAATTAAAATAACCCATTATCCACCAAAGATATTGGGCATGGAAAAACGGGTTTATATTTAACTATTTTTTAGATAACATCTTCTCTAAGGAAGATAATTTATGTACGAGTTTATTTTCTTTAACATCATCGCATATATTTGTGAGATATGTTTGATTAAGAGAATATGTATTTCCACCATTTAAAGAGTATTCTTTTCTATTGAATTCGTTATTTTGATATATGCAAGGCACTTTTCCAGAGAAATCTATTACCTTTTGTACGACTCCCTCCATAGCAGGTGCGTGCATTCCGTATAGACTGCTTATTATGAATGTGTAATCTTTTTCTTTTGATGCATCGCTTATATTTTTTATTATTCCATCTATTTTAGAAAGTGTATAAGTCGGAGGCCAAGCGGTCTTAGGAAGA
>JAZQJK010000103.1:0-9757 GCA_045541615.1 Bacilli bacterium | reverse complement strand
TTGTCTTTATTTTTTAATCTCTAAACATAAAAATACATATAATGCCATATATTGAAAAGTGAAATAAAGGTTTGACAATTTTACTTTTTTATTTTATCATGTTGCACATGCAAGGGAGTGTTTTAAATGTTTAAAAAGTATGATATTGAGGATTTATATTTAGCATCGATAAATGTCACTTATCCAGATAAAGTTTATTTTGATAAAGAACAAAAAAATCTAAGAACGATGGTACTCGTCGGTTATAGTTATCTCACGGTCGTTAAACGTGATGAAAATGACAATTTTATCGATTTACAAGACCCAAAAACTGTTCTTAAATTTAGGAAAAGTGAGAACGAAATCAGTTATGTAATCGAATACTTAGAACCATTGAGCAAGTACTATACTAGGGATGGTGAGAAAAAAACATCTCTAAATGGTAAACAATCTATTGCACTTGCAAATTCTTATTATAATCAGTTTTATTTGGACCATCTTCAAAGTAGAAGTGAGAAGAGCATTTAAAAGCCAGCATCATTGCTGGTCATTTTTTTGGAATGAAATCAAAATCAAAATATACAAAACCACTTTTAGGTAGGTTTAAGTAATTATCTATATTTTCTTTAGCCTTAGGCGAAATATCATATATGCGAACTACTCCATCAGTTGTTTTTACGAGAGGGTTTAAGTATCGACTTTTGCTAGTGACATTTATGCAATATCTATCCGAAATTTGCTCATCACTTATATAACATTTAGTAGCACTTTCAAACTTTAAAAACGCTTCCCTAACCGACTCATCAGCACTATTCTTAATTCTATCGATGACTTCACTTTCTTTTAATTCGTACAGTTCATCTATTGTTAGTTCATCTAATCTTTGTAAAGTCAGGCACATATCTGCCAGAAATTGCATTGTAATTCTATCTTCTGGACTTATCCATATGGGCCAGAGTTTACTAGTCACTTCGATATACTCCTCGGCAACTTCTATAGTTTTAAATCCCAACTCTTTTTCACCATATTCATTTGTCAATATAGTTACATCATCATAACATTTTTTTAGTTTTTCTAGGGTCCAAAAGGGATGGATTATGAGTCCACATCCAAAATTATATTCAAATCTATCCGCGGCGAGATGAGGCGAATCATTATCAGCGATTGGATATATTTTATAGTCGGCGACTTCCTCTATTTTTATGTTGTCTCTATCGAGCAAGTTCATTATTTCAGTTGAATTTTTTATCATCTCGTATGTTTTTTCTTCTGTGCTTTCCTGAGTTTCACTGTCGCCATTCATAAAATCTATGCAATGTTTGAACACAGGAGTAGCGATATCGTGAAATAACCCCGCGAGAGTAGCTTTCTTATCTTTTGTGAAGTTCCATATGATAAGTGCAACACCAACACTATGGTCTAGATTAGAATGCCACGGATGTCTTTCAAATAAATTCGTGTAGTCACACCCACAGTCCATGCTTATATGTCCAATTCTCCTCATCGCACCAGTATCTATATATTCGTGTAACCACTCCGGAAATACTGGGGATAATATTCTAAAATAACTCTTCAATTCTTTACTTATTCCATCATAATATCTACTTTTTTTCATCTACTTACACCGAATTTATTTTAGCACTAAAAAAACTAAATTACTACTTTAATTTTTTAGTTTCATCTTTAATAAGAAAATTATTCATAAATACATCGTATACGAACATAAAACTCGTCATACCATTGGTGTCTTTATGTGTTATGAGTTTATCCCAGCAACCATTTATATCGAACTCAATTTTTGGTTCAGTGATTAATCTCTCATCATCTTCTATATACCAAACTACTTCAAAGCCTTGTATGTTAGATGTTACAATTAAAATATAATGCGTTAACTGACTGAGGCTTTCTTCATCGATGTAGTCATATAATTCCGATAATATCCCAAGTAAATCATATATTGTAATATTATCTAAATTGTCTATTTCATTTGGCAAAAAATTTGCTTCACTAACTTTGGATACCAAATAAGTTTTGAGTTCTCTCTCAATTATCTCCTTTTTTACATCGACTTCTGCTGTCATGTAGTCTAGTCCTAATCTCGTATTGATTTTGTAAACGTCCTTAAAATTAATCATCTTTCTTCCTCCTTAAGTGCCTTCTATAATAGCATGAATTTTCTCTATTGAAAAGTAAAAAGAACTATTAAAGTTCAGTTTCCATAATCCATTTTATATCTTCGATTGTTTTGCCTATGTTAAATCTACCATTTCCTACCGGATAAAAACATGAATAAAATTTGTAATCACATCCAGCGATTTGCCTATTAAAACACTTTTTCCTAACTTGTGAAACGGATATTTTCTCACCGAGTACGATGGAACTCACCTGATTGCCGAGTAAAATTACGACTTTGGGTTTTGTTATTTCTATCTCTTTTCTCAGTAAATCCAAGTATTCAAGGTATACGGAATCCGAAAGACTTCTAGCATCTATTTGATTACATTTTCCTAGGTTAGTTATAAATGTTTTATGTTTAGATACATCTTCATATACTTCATTTGCAAATTCTGGTGTCCAATCCTTTGGTTTCATTTTTTTAATCTTTTCAAACGTGCTAGTTTTGATTAGACCTAGTTCGCAAAAAAGGTCCCATATCGTCTTAGTACTAAGCCAAGGTGCCCTTATACCACTCCATTCTGGGCTTGAGGCGATATTTTTAGCAGTCGGATTCATAAATACGAACATCAAATCAGGCCTAGTAGCACATCCACCACTGTATATTGAATGAAGACTCGGGTCACCATATATTTTTTGAAGTCTGTCGTATTCTTTTTCTAGATCTTTTAATGTCATATTAATCTTTTGATTTCTTTATGATGTATGCGATTATACCAATTCCCACAAGTGGAATTAAAATATAGAGTGCATCATTTGGATTTTTGGCATCTTCTTTTTTTTGCATTTCTTCAAAAACATCATATTTTTCTTCACTTTCATATTCATTTTTTATAGCAGTTTTTATCTTTTCTTCATGTTCCTCTGAAAATCCATAAAAGGTATTTTCTCCTATGACTATGAGTGGAACACCAGATGCATCGATGTTAAAAAAGTCTACTATTCTATTTTTTAAATTTGAGTTATCTTGGTTATATGACACTTCATATGCCCTAAGTTTAAACATATCGCCATATTCTTCTTCTGATAATTCATTTAAAAATTCTAAAAAGTGTTTACAATGAATACATCCCTCTCCACGAAATAAGTAGATGTACACTTGGTCATCATTTTCTTCATATTCTGGATTTTTAATTTCAATTCCTTCGAGTTCTAATGTGTCATGTAAATCATAAGTCTGCACTTCGGCTTTTACTCCAAAAGGAAAGATAAGTGTTATTAAAAGTGCTAGTAATATTCTCTTCATTTCATACCTCTTTTCTTAGTCAATTTTAACATAATATATAATAAAAAAACAACTCTCAAATTAAAGAGTTTATTCTCCATGCATAAAAAGAATGCAATATATTAATAAAATAAGGAAGTTTAAAAATTAAAAACCGTGGTGGAAGACCATCACGGTTCATTATAGCAAGTCATAAGTGCTTGCTTTATATTCTCTTGGTGGAGGATGTGGGACTCGAACCCGCGACCCCCTGCGTGCAAGGCAGGTGCTCTAGCCAACTGAGCTAATCCCCCAAGGACATGATTATTCTATCACATAAATAATCGATAATCAAGTGCTTTTTTATGCTTTTTTTTAAAATTAGTCATTTTGACTGTTGTTTTCCACTTTTATGAGCCCTTTTTCTAATTCCTCCATAGCACGCCCTATGTTCTTATGACTTTTATAGCTATTCTCATTTATTTGATAATTTTTATAGTCATGCATCTGCTTACTTCTTATTGATACGACATGAACGAGTTCATATTTGGAATTTACGACATTTAAAAGTTTGTCAATTGCTGGAAATATCATATCTATCACTCCTCGGTAATTCAATAATACAAAAACTTCATTTCAAAAGCAATATAACTCAAAAATTTTTTACACTGATTTTACAAAAAAAACGATTAATACTATTAATTAGAAATAATCATTATTTTTTTAAGTCTCTTATCAGCGTTTGATTTACTATAAAAATAACCTATTATTGAAAATGAAACCGCACCTATTAAGTTGACAAACAAATCGTGCATTGTATCGATTAGTCCGATATCCATATATCCTCCATATAACTCATACCAGTCTTTTCCATTTATAATTATACTTTCTATCTCGATAGAATGAACGTTATTTAGGTTATTCGGGTCAAAACTAACCGAATTGATTTTTTCTACAATACTGTCTTTTTGCATATCTAATCCAAAGTATTTATCCATACCAAATTCAAAGAATTCCCAACATACTCCTATAGTCATCGAAAAGCAAAAGGACACAATTGATACAAATATTGGAGAGAGTTTAATCCTCAATTTTTCACTATCATTTAATAGTTCAATCATAGATAATCCGATTGCACCCATTACAAAACCATTAATAGTATGCAAGATATCATCCCACCTCGGAAAAAGAGTATAAAAGGACTGTAGTTCACCTAGTATCTCAGCACTGAATATAAATATGAATATTATAACCTCAAGTGTATCTGGAATTTCAACTTTAAATTTTCTTTCAATGATATATGGCATCACGAAAAGAATTAATGTCAGTATACAAGTAAACACATTCTCATAATTTTCCATCATCAAATTTCTAATTAATATTAGGATGACTATGAACCTGAGTAGTATGTAAATCCACTTAGCAAAAGATAAATTTTTGAATATAGTTTTTATTTTATTCATATAACCTTATTTCCTTTCTTACAATGTAAAATAAATTCTTCTGAAGTAATGCCATAAAGTGGTTTATCATACTCATAAATATCTATTTTTTTATGCAAGTTGTACTCATCTTTAAAGTGGTTTATTATCTTTCTTAACGCTTCATCTTTATCTTTAAACTTATGGATGCCAGCATATTTATCCCATGCCTTTTCAATCCAGTAACAATAATCTCCATTTACGAGAATGAATGTATGAGTATGGTAATTTTTTGCATCACGCGTTTCAATATAATAAGACGTATACTCATAGTTGAATTTCTCCAAGTAAACTCTTTCTAACTCGACGTAGTCCCAGCATATACCACGTTTCATTTCGACAAATCTTTCGGGACTTTGTAATCTATATACTAAATCAAAACTTTCATCAAAATCATTTTCTTTTTCATATGTTTTGCCATCACGAGATATATAACCATATTTAATATCACTCAAAATTTCTAAAATATCATTTAATTCCATATACACTCTCCATATAATGAATTTTATCATATAAACGCAAATAATAAAACATCAAAAAAAGCACCTAAGTGCTCTTATGCAGTAAACATTATCAGAAAGGCAATTATCATAAATAGTGCTCCTACTATGAAAGTAAGTCTACTTATGAATAATTCTACGCCTCTTTCTTTTTGGGCTTGAAACAATTCTGCATTTCCCCCAGTTATGATTTGTCCTGCATCACTAGCTTTGTTACTTTGCAATAAAACTAATGCAATTAGGACAACTGATAATATTAATAGTGCTGTTTCCATTATAATCACCTGATTTCGGTATTCATTTTAGCATAATTATTGTCCACTTGCAACTTTTTTTGCCGGTTTTACTTGAATATATTGACTAGCAATGACACATGCGAACCCGATAAGTGATATTACCACTAGAACTTCTTTTCTTTTAAAGAAATTGATAAACTTACCTAAATATGCTATCTTACCTACTGCTCTTCCTATAACCGTACTGTTATCTATAGGTGAACCCTCTTCTATACAAGTGTTACATTTAGTAGTAGTCGATAAATTATCAGTTCTCACGACTTTTTCTACTTTATATTCAGCATCTTCAGTTAAGAACATAACTATATCTCCTGATTGGAAAGTATCATTTTTCTTAATTATTACAATATCATCAACATTAAAATCGTCTTTCATGTTATCAGTTTTTTGTTGGTAAAAAACATAACCAAATATTTCAGGATTACTTTTAAGCATTATTTTTAGTTCTACAAATGCCCAACCATAGACGATTAAAAGCATGACCAAAATCGTTAAAAGTACATTACCAAACGTATATAAAAATCTCTTCATCAATATCACTCCATTTTACTTTTTCCCAATAGTTTATCCTCAATGAGCATTAATCTATTATATTTAGCAATTCTCTCACCTCTAGCAAGAGAGCCGGTTTTTATAAATCCGAGGTTAAGTCCGACAGCAAGGTCTGCAATAAAGGTATCATTTGTCTCACCACTTCTATGACTTATCACAGTTTTATAGCCATTTTCTTTGGCAAAACGTATTGTCTCAAACATCTCGGTCACAGTTCCAATTTGATTTGCTTTTAGAAGTATCGCATTACCTGCTTTATGATTGGCTGCATTTTTGAGTAGTTCTACATTTGTGACAAAGTAATCATCACCTACTATCATCAACCTATTTCCAAGTATTTCGGTCATTTTACTAAGTGATTCTAAATCATCTTCATAAAATGGGTCTTCAATACTTATTATTGGATATTTTTCGACTAGGTATTTATAATAATTCATAAGTCCATCTTTGTTCATCTTGGTATTGTCGAGTCTATACATTTGAGTATTCTCATCATATATAGAATTCGCTGCTACATCTAAAGCAATGAATACGTTTTCACCAGGTTTATACCCAGCACTACGAATTGCTTCCATTATTAAATCGAGGGCCTCAGTATTACTGACGAGTTTAGGCGCATACCCGCCCTCATCTCCAAGTCCAGCACTTAAGCCTTTTTTCTTTAATATCGTATTCAATCTGTGAAAAATTTCAGAGCCACATCTAACCCTTTCATGGATACTTTTAAGAGCAGGAACTATCATGAATTCTTGGATATCTATACCATTACAGGCGTGCATTCCTCCATTTAGTATGTTCATCATCGCAATAGGAATTGATATGTTACCATCACTTACATACTCGTATAATTCCTTGTTTTCACATTTAGCAAGAGCCTTAAGTGTACAAAGTGAAACAGCAAGTATAGCATTTGCACCGAGATTACTTTTGTTTTCAGTTCCATCTAGTTCAAGCATCTTCTCATCTATCACTTTTTGGTCCAAATCCATCCCAATAAGCACAGGCTTTATTATCTCATTTATGTTTGTAACTGCCCTCTTTACGCCCTTACCATAATACCTAGTTTGTACTTCATCTCTAAGTTCTAATGCCTCTTTTGAACCAGTTGAGGCCCCACTAGGAACACTTGCATCTACTAGGATACCTCCATCTACAAGCATCTCACAATATACAGTTGGATTACCCCTAGAATCTAAAATCTCATGAGCACATAAACCTAAAATCTTTGCCATCAGAATCACCCTTTATTCTAAATAAAATTATATAATAATGTCACAAATAATTCAAGTGACAATTTATAAGATGTATGCTATAATGAATTACTCAGGAAGGAGTACTCTTATGGAAATTAAAGAACTCACTATACAAGCATTCAATCTTTTTAGAGAAAATAGTCCTTTAAAAAGTTACATGCAAAGCGAAGAATATGCCCGCCTTATGGCCGAAAATCACTATAACTATGATTTTGTTGGTCTTGTAAATGAGGAAAATGTCATTGTGGCAGCATCTCTCATTCTTTGGAAAAAAATAGGATTAAACATGAAATACGGTTATGCACCAAAAGGTTTTTTAATCAACTACTATGATGAAAACTTACTTAAAACATTTACCTCTAAATTAAAAGAGTACTACTCTAAAAAAAATATCGTATTTATAAAGATTAACCCTGAAATAGTAGTTGGAGAAATCGATAATAAAGATTTTACTTTTAAGGATAACCCTAATATGAGACTAAAACAAGATATTCAAAGGCACGGCTTCTTAAAATTAAAAGACAACCTCTATTTCGAGAGTTTAACTCCTCGATTTAATGCTTATATCGATTTAAAAAATTCGAATTTTAAAGATTTTTCTAAAACGACTCGTAATAAAATAAATAATTCTAAACGCAAAGGTTTATACGTCGTTAAAGGTACTGAAGAAGATGTAGATGACTACTTTAGGCTGTTAAAGGAAAGTAAAGGTCTAAGTTATTATAAGAATATGTATAATATCTTTAGTAAAAATGATAAGATAGATTTAATCTTAATAAAAGTAGATTTTGAAAACTTCATCAAAAACAGTCAAAATCTATATGAAGAAGAACTGGGTAGAAATAATCTCTATAACGAAATATTAAGAAGAAGTCATAGAACGAGTGATTTAAATAAGAAGATGGCAAGTGACTCAAAACTCTGTATAATAAAAAATGAAATAGTACTTGCAACGGAAGGTCTTAGAAGTGAAAATAATGCCCTAGTAGCAGGTGCCATGGTCATTAAGGATGGCAATAGGGTACACGTAGTATCAAGTGCTTTTGATAGAAAATACTCATATTTGAATGCCAATTACTTTTTATATAACTCTCTCATCGATAATTATAAACTCGACTACCAATTTTTAGATTTAAACGGAATAACAGGTGACTTTAAAAAGTCTAATCCTTATAGAGGTTTAAATAACTTTAAGTTAGGTTTCAACCCTAGAATATATGAATACATCGGCGAGTTTGATTTGATTTTTAATAGAATGAATTACGATTACCTTCTAACAACGGGAAAACTTGCACAGGAGTTTAATAAGAAAAAGAACTAAACGTTTGGATGAACTGTACCCCAATAGTTGGACAGTTTATAAATAATTTCTAATTAAAGGATTGTAACCTGTAACTTACAGGAGACAATCCTTTTAATTGGTGTCTGTTCTCGCTTTTATTCAACTACATTATAACCAATTTCTTTGTACTTTTTAATCCAAAAGAAATAAAATATCGTTTTCAAAGCCAACGAAAAGCTGATTCATTATTTAATAATACTCAAATTATAAATCTTTCTTTTTCAGTAGTTGAAAATGTTCTGTTTTTACTTGTTCATAAAATATCATAACCATAATTATCTATCAGTCCTACTAAATATTTTATATTATCTTTTCCAACATTGTATTTAGTAGATAAATAATTAATTGTTTTTTTTCTCTTATTATAAATTTCTTTTTAATTTTCATAACTTAATTTTGACATATAAAAAACCTCGTTTCTATTTTGTCCAAGAAACGGGGTTCATATCAATTTAGTTCTTTTTTAATCATAGCCACCACTCACACCAGTTGCATAACTTTTATTATAAATAATATTAGAAGGTATTTCACCAACTAAATATGCCGAACCACCATATGGGAGTATTGAGTCCCCAGAGATACGTGCTCCTTTTTTATTATATGAAGATGAAACATATTTTTCCCAGGTCATATTCTTTTCACAATGTAAATATGAATCAACAACAGCGTTACCGCTACCAAGTACTGTAAATGAAATCATATCTTTAGTTAACAAAGTTTCATTTCCAACTTTATCCGTTACTTTATATTTTAAAACAAATTCCGACTGCGCTGTTAACTCAGTAAAGGTATAGGAATTACTTGAGGATGAGGCATATGACCCGTTGTTTAAACTGTAATAATAAGTTTGAACTCCACTGTGATTATCTGTGACATTCACTTGCATCGTTAAAGTAGTTGAATCACCACTTACATACTCAACTGATGTGATTTCTGGTGGTGTATTATCAAATTTATATGCACCACTACAAGTAA
>JAZQJK010000102.1:0-2761 GCA_045541615.1 Bacilli bacterium | reverse complement strand
CGATTTTTTCTTCTGCATTTAAGATTAAATTTTCTTTTTCTTTTAATTCAGGAGATATATACCTTTCAGCACCAACAAGTGTTTGTTTTCTCTCCCATCCTAAGTCTGGGGTAATTTTATCTACATTGCTTTTTGTGACTTCTATATAATAACCGAATACTTTATTATACCCAACCTTTAAATTACTTATTCCGGTTTTGATTTTGGCTTCCTGTTCAATTGAACTGATAAAATTTTTACCACCACTTCGTATAGAGCGTAATTCATCGAGTGTTTCATTATAACCATCTTTGATAATGTATCCTTCTTTAATAGAAAGTGGAGCATCCTCATTTATTGCATGATAAATCAGTGAAGATAATTCTTCAAATGTTTCGATTTCGTAATTAAAACCGAGTTCTAATGTAAGTCTTTTTATATCTGGAAGTACTTTAAGTGAATTGTTGAGTTGTAGCAAATCTCTTGCATTAGCACTACCACATGCGACTTTGCCACATAATCTCTCGATATCATATATTTCGTACAAATCTTTTAAAAGTTCGCTTCTCAAAATAAAGTTTTTATTTAATGAATCTATTTTATCATATCTCTCTTCTATTTTTTCTTTATTAGTAAGCGGCTTTAACATCCATGACTTAAGTTTTCTTGACCCCATTGAAGTTTTGCACTTATCAAATAACCATATGAGTGAGTTTTGTCTCTCTTTTAATCGAAGTGTTTCAAAAAGTTCGAGGTTTCTTACGGTATGAACATCCATACTTAGATATTCATCGTTATCAAGTAAATTTACTTTATTAAAATGACTTATGTCCTTTAATTCTTTAACACTTAGATAGTATAAAATATGTTGAATACTTTTTTTTGTTTTTGGGTCATTTATTTCATTTAGGAACGTTGGAGGTTCACCTAAAAAATCATCAAGAAATGTGACATCTATATTGTAATTATTTTTAAGCATAGAAACAAAATCACTATCAAAATCACTCGTTACGATTATTTCTTTAAAATTATTGTTCAAAATTATGTTTAGAAGTTTATTTGTTTTTTTATCTATAGAAATATAATTTAATTCACCGGTTGAGATGTCACAGTAAGTAACTGCATAACTCGATGGATACTCTAAGATACTTCCGAGATAATTGAATTCTTTGTTGTCGAGATATTCTAAATCTGTCAAAGTTCCTTTACTTATTACTTCAGTAACTGCTCTTTTTACCATGCCTTTTGTAGTTTTAGGGTCTTCAATTTGTTCACATAATGCAACTTTATATCCTTTATTGACAGCTTCTTGTACATAGTTTTTTATTGAGTGATGTGGCGCTCCACACATAGGAACTCTCTCTTTTAATCCGGCAATTTTTCCAGTTAAAGTGAGGCCTAGTTCTCTACTTACGATTTCAGCATCCTCAAAGAACAATTCGTAAAAATCACCTAGTCTATAAAATAAAAGTATTCCCTCATATTCTTTCTTTATATCATAATATTGTTTCATCATTGGACTTAATTCTTCATAGTTTACTTCTTTTAACTTCATAAATTCAACCTCGCTTTGCCCAAATATTATAATACAGTTTTTTATTTATTGAAAGAATTTTTGAATAAAAAAAGTCTCTAATTTTTGCATTAGATAACTTTTCCTAAGTATTATTTTCTAATTTAGTATTTTTTAATTAAAGCACATCATTTTACGTTTTCCATAAAAAGAAATTATACTGGTTCCACTCTAGAGGAGAATCCATCAGGAATTATATCATTTGGTGTAATCGTCCATATTTCACCACCAAATACTAAAAGTGTATTTGCAGTTGACCATTTTGCATTTATAGTATTATATTCACTTTCAACCCATTCTGCCCATGTCATATTTTCTTCAGCACTGAGTGTTGTACCTTCTATTTTAAATGAAATGAGTTTTTTCCATACGGAATATAAAATAATATTATCACCATTATTTATAGTTAGATTTTTTACTTCCTGATTTTCTGTATAGATTATATTATTTGAATCAGGACTATTAGTCCAACCTTTAAATACATAACCTTCCTTCGATAAATTGTCACCATTTGCGATATTTAATGTCTTATCATAAGGAATATTTGATTCAATATACCAAATATCTTCTGATATTGCACTGTTATTTATGGTTGTGCCACCATTAAGCATATATTGAATATTATATTTAATAGGTGTCCATATTGCATATAAAGTAATATTAGTCCCACCAATTTCAGTAAGGTTTATTACTTCCTCTTCATCTGAATATGTTGCACTTGTTGCACTTGCATTAATACTCCAGCCACTAAAAATATATCCAGTTCTTACAAAAGAATTTTTCTTTAAAATAAATGTTTTTCCAATTAATAAATTTTGTTGTGCCATCGTGCCACTTCCACCATTTGCATCAAAATTTACATAATAGTTAGCATCATCAAAATATAATTTGCATGAATCAGCACTATCAACTGTTAAATTTAATGTATAGTTATCCATGTTTTGTGATAAAATCCCACCATTTAAGCAATAACTTTTATCAGTATTTAATATATATCCTTCGGTTGGAAATGAATTGCCTTCCATATAATTGTAATTTTCATCTATTTTTAAATAATAGGCAAAAGAATTTTTATCGTGTTTTTGTGTGGTCTTATATGACTGAATTAATAAATCATCAGAAATAATTCCTAAAATAAATGCTATAAAAATTAAAATTAATACATAAAATTTTTCCATGTGAAAAATCGACTTCAAAATGCACATTAAA
>JAZQJK010000101.1:0-1714 GCA_045541615.1 Bacilli bacterium | reverse complement strand
TAGCAAATTCCACTTTATTGATTGAACTAAAAGTAGATAACAATTCTATTAAGAACATCAATAATACTAATATAATTTCAGATGAAGATTTTTTATTCGATATGAGATATTTTAAAAATAATATGAATTTAGTTGCAGGGTTTTTAAATGTCCTAATAAAAAATGAGAATGTACATAATGCAATTGTCGTGGATAAGGATTTAATTACCCTATCACTTGAATTTTTAAATGAACTTCCCACTATCAAAAACTTGGTAATTAAACCAGATGTCCCTATAGATTACGATTTACACCTCGCAATTCTTAAAAATGATACTTTAAAAGCGATAAACTGTTATTCTATACCGACTTATCTTTTAGAGAGAATTGACACTACTAAGAATGTTAAAATTGAAACGAGAACTGAGATATTTTTCGTAAGTGAATTCGTAAAAATCAATAAATTGAGCACTTATTCAGACGTATACTATAAGAAAAAAATAATCATAAATTATGAATTTGATAACACCGACTGGCAAGATTTTGATTCTTTCTTTCAAGTCAATTCACACTTAAAGACAATTTATTTCGAACATCTCTCTTTAGATATGATTAAAGGCGTTTTAACTTATTTAAAAAAATATAATCTTACAAACATTTCGATGATTATTAAGGGTGAACAAAATAATTTGACTAATTTTGAAGAATTAGAAAACTTTGTCAAGAAAAATAAATTTATCAAGAAAAATAACATTAAATTCAGTATGGATTACACTCGTGAATATAAACTAGAAAACTTTATAAAGTTGTTAAATTTTACTACGATTAAATATATTTTAGTAGTCATAATCTTTTCTTGTATATTGGGATACGGACTAAATCAATATGATTTATATAAGAGTTCTATCGAAATAAATAGTATTAATGATAGCATCTCAGAATTATTAGAGGATTTTGCCGAATACGATACTTCTATTCCAAATGAACCGAATGACAATATAACAGAGCCGGATGAAAGCACAACTACTCCTGTTACACCAAATAATCCACCTACTCAAAGTGGACCTGTATATGTAAATCCTTATTATAAAAACTATGCAAAAGTTATCTCTGTATTAAGGGAAACTAATTCAGATACTGTTGGATGGCTCACTGTGAATAATACTACTGTAAATTATCCAGTTGTTCAATCTACTAATAATAGTTATTATTTAACTCATGATTTTAATAAGAATTCTAATTCCCTAGGTTGGATTTTTATGGACTATAGAAATGATGCTAATGAATTACAACAAAACACTGTCATTTATGGTCATAATCTTGCTAAGGATAAACTGATGTTTGGAGACCTCGCAAAAACTATGACTGAGGCTTGGTATTTAAATGGAGGTAATCAACTCATAACTTTCAATACTGCAAGTAAAGATATGAAATGGCAAATTTTCTCGATATATAAAATAGAAGCTACAAACGATTATTTATATAATACTTTTGAAACTCAAACTGATTTTCTTAACTTTGCAGATAAACTTAAGTCGAGAAGTATATATAATTTTAATGTTACTTTAAAAGAAAATGATAAAATCCTTACTCTTTCTACATGTCAAAACAGTGGAAAAAATAGATTAGTTATTCATGCAGTACTCACAAATTGATGTGGGTACTTTTTTTGAATTCGCTTTACTGTAGAATACTCTACTTTACTGTAGAATACTCTACTTTACTGTAGAATACT
>JAZQJK010000100.1:0-3440 GCA_045541615.1 Bacilli bacterium | reverse complement strand
ATATTATGTTTGGGTGAATAATAATGACAGGAGATAAAGAATTACTTACTTATATTTCTGAGAATATCAATATGGGCTTAACAGCACTCGAGAGTTTAATAAAAGATATTGAAAAAACCGATAATAAAATAAAGAGCAATATCTATAAAGCACATGAGGAATATAAAAAATATCAAAAAAACTGTAATAAGTTACTAAAAAAACATGATGTGGAACCAAGCAAGGGAAGCATGATGAGTACTGTTATGACAAAAATGGGAACTAAAATGGAATTCATGAGAGATAACAGTGACTCAAAAATTGCAGAAACTCTCGTGCAAGGATACAATATGGGTATTTTAGATATCACAAAGAAATTGAACAATTTTAAAGGAGATATTTCTAAAGAAGTTCAATGCTTTGCTGAAGATTACAAGAAAATGATGCAAAGCGGAATAGAAAGTGTAAAAGGTTTTCTTTAACGGAAACCTTCATTTTTAGTAATTCAGACATTTTTTTACATTTGATTTTCCTAACTAATTGTAAACACTTTGACATAAATTGACAAAATTTGTATAGTAATTTTACATCAGCACGTCAAATTTGATATAATTTCAGTTAAAGAGGTGTATTTATGAAACTAAATGTTGGTGTTAGTAATAGACATGTCCATCTAACAGAGGAAGTATACAACTACCTATTTGATAATAAAAATATTGAAAAGAAGTTTGATTTAAAACAAAAAGGAGAATTTGCTTCTACTGATTGTATCGATTTAGAACATGATGGTAAAATCATAGAACATGTAAGGGTCTTGGGTCCATTTAGAAATGCTTGTCAAGTCGAATTATTAAAAAGAGACTTAGATTATCTCGGACTTCCGGCACCTACGAGAAAGAGTGGCGATTTAGCTCAAACTCCGGGAATTACTCTAATAAACGGAGAAAGACGATATGAACTGCAAAATGGTGTAATCAGAGCTCAAAGACATGTACATATTTCATATGATGATGCATTAAAATATGGCTTTACTGATGGCGAAAAAATTCTACTTAGAAGAGATGATATAATATTTGACGCCAGCATTAAGGCGAGTTCTAATGGATATATGGAAGTTCATATAGATAAAGATGAAGCGGAGGAATATGGACTTTCAAACGGGGATGAGGTTGAAGTAAAATGTGGAAAATTGGAAATGTTGAAATAGATGGTCCGATAGTGCTAGCACCTATGGCCGGTATATCCAATACATCTTATAGAAAAATTATAAAGGACATGGGGGCAGATTTAATATATGCCGAGATGGTCAGTGATAAAGCACTTGTCTATAATAACGAAAAAACATATGAATTATTAAAAATGGAAGATAAAGAAAGACCTATTGCACAGCAGATTTTTGGTTCGGATTTAAATTCTTTTGTTGAAGCAGCAAAAATCATAGAAAGAGAAATGCGTCCAGATATAATTGATATAAACATGGGGTGTCCAGTTCCTAAAGTTGCCCTTAGAGCACAGGCGGGAAGTGCACTTCTTAAAAATCCACAAAAGATATATGAAATCGTCAAAGCTGTAAGTGAAAGCGTAGATGTTCCGGTCACTGTTAAAATAAGGAGTGGATGGGATGAAAATAGTATAAATGCTGTTCAAGTGGCAAAACTGTGTGAAAAGGCAGGCGCAAAGGCAATCGCGATACATGCTAGGACACGTTCTCAAGGTTACTCAGGGCAGGCAGACTGGAATATAATACGCGAGGTTAAAAAAAGTGTCAGTATTCCCGTAATAGGTAATGGTGATGTAACTAGCCCAATTCTTGCTAAAAAAATGCTCGAAGAAACCGGCTGTGATGCAGTGATGATAGGCAGAGGAGTACTAGGAAATCCGTGGCTTATTAGAGAGACAAAAGAATACCTCGAAACAGGAATGATAACGAGTAGTCCTACAAACAAAGAAAAACTCGAGATGATAAAAAAACATTATTCACTATTAGTAGAAGACAAAAATGAAAAACTTGCATTACTTGAGATAAGAAGTCATGCGGTTTGGTATCTAAAAGGGATGCCAAATAGTAGTGAAACTAAAAATCAAATATGTCAGGCAAAAAGTTCTGAAGAATTATTTAATATATTAGATACGTACTACGATACTTGCTTGTAATCTACTATTTTAAGAGCCATATTGATGTTAAAATCTAACTAATGGAGGCTTTTGATAATGTCGAGAAAGAGTAAATTAGACAAAATATATAAAGTTAAATGTGAAAACGGCTATTATCTTTTTAAAGTGAATTCGATGCTCGATAAAAGAAAAACTAATAAAAATAGAGTTATCGTCGAAAAGGATATCGACTTTAACAGTTTTCAAAGATTAGCAACTGGCAATTTATCTAGAATTGACTTAACTATTATTGCTAAACTTTGTAATGAACTCGATTGTAAAATAGAAGATTTAGTGGAATATGTAAATGAAAATGAAAACGGAAGTAACTAAATAATGTGTTACTTCCTTTTATAGTCATCTAAAAACAAGTCATCCGGTGACGTTTCTAATACTTTACTTATTTTATACGCCATCTTATAACTAAGCGTTTTGCGCCCATCTTCGATGTCCCACATATATTGTTTAGTAAATCCTAAACGTTTACCGAGTTTCTTCAATGTATAATTTTTCCTCGTTCTCATTACTTGCATTCTTTTATATCTCTTCATGAGTAAATTATATCAAAAATATCACGAACCGACAATACCAAGTCACGGAAATATTCGCTAAAATATGTAAAAATGTATGTGGTGGTAGAATTGAATAATAAAATGAAAAAAGACGAATCTCGTGAATTGAAACAAAATATTTCCTTTAATATAAGAAAATATAGGAAGATAAGACATCTCACTCAAGAAGAACTCGCTGAAGAGGCGGATATATCATATGACTTCATGCGTAGGATTGAGTCATCAAAGGGAAGTTGTGGTTTTTCAGTGTTCACACTCTATAAATTAGCAGTAGCACTTGATGTCAGTATAGATGAGTTGATGAATAGGAATTTGAGCAATTTAACCAAAACAAATATTGAATAATTCATTAAAAAAACGTATATTTGCAAAAAAAATGCACAAAACTAAAAAAACTTCTTGACTATATAGACCAAATGGTTATATAATTAAGAAGCAATGCCTGATTAGCTCAGTCGGTAGAGCGCACGGCTGTTAACCGTTAGGTCGCAGGTTCGAGTCCTGCATCAGGCGCCATTTAAGAAATTTACAAACCTTTGGGTTTGTTTTTTTTGTATTTGGGGGTTCTTGAAAAATGAGGGGTGATAGTCTCCCTTTTTGTTTTAATGCAAAAAATAGACATTGAAAACGTGCCTTATTATAATAAAAGTATAAAATCCAAACTAGCAAGGTGTGTTGTTAAATGTCTTATTTAAGGGAACTTTTAGATAAAGAATAATAAAGTTTATCTATTCA
>JAZQJK010000099.1:0-9447 GCA_045541615.1 Bacilli bacterium | reverse complement strand
ACATTATACAAAAAGTGCCACATAAAATCGAGAATAAAACGAGAAGAGATGAGAGAATATAAAAACATCTCTTTTCTTATTTAAAAAAACTGTCCATAGGTAAGCCGCTCACTGCCGACTGAAGCTGAAAGCGAAAGGCGAGAAAGCAGTGTGAAGGCACGAGCCTACCCAAACAAAGAACGGAGAGTGCCCGAAAAAATGACTCCTCATTTTTTCGGAGGCCGCACTGGTTGTAACGTTCCCCAAGAAAAGTGGAATGGAAGTACTGTGCAAGTCCGAGGGATTCCGCGCGCCGGGATGCCGAGGACCCGCGCGTTTGGTAAAACTAGAGGATAACTCAAAGCAATAAATAAAGAAACAACATGAGGTAACAAAGGCCCGAGGGTTTTCGTTTGAGAAAGCCCGAGGGTCATTTTTTTTTGATGATTTCCACAAGTATAAGCATATACTATTTACATTTTAAAATATTTATTTTAAAATTAAAGTGGTGAATAAAATGGGTAAACTGAAAAATAAATTGAACATCGATTTTGTAATAAAAATGGTATATTTTTTCATTGGGCTTTTTATAATAGCATTTATTTATAATGCTATACTTGTGCCAAACAACATAGTTGTCGGTGGGGTAAGTGGGCTTGCTATTATAGTTAAGGAACTGACGGGTTTAAGTACAACACTATTTATCAATATATGTAATGTAATTCTTATCATTATGAGTTTTATATTTCTCGGAAAAAAGAAAACAGTTGCTCAATTATTCGGATGTATAACCTATCCACTTATGGTTACATTCACTGAACCATTAGCAAAAGCAGTGTCATTTAATTTTGACTCCTTACTATTACTTCTCATAATAACTGCATTAGTATATGGCGTGGGTAATGGAATAATATATAGAGCGGGATTTTCAACTGGTGGAACTGACATTTTATCACAAATACTCTCTCATAAATTAAAAATGCCTATAACGTATTTCAGTCCCATAATTTATAATTCTATAATAATATCAAGTGCCATAGTCTTTAGCCCTGTTCAAGTAATGTATGCAATAATGATTATTTTTATTTCTAATAAGGTTACAAATTTTATTCTATTTAGTATTAAAACTAATAAAATGGTATATGTCATATCAAAAAAGAGCAAAGATATCGAAAATTATATAATGAATGACATTCACACAGGAGCAACGGAAATACGAGTTCACAGCGGACTTTTTGAAAAAAAGAAACAAATGCTCATGTGCGTAGTACACAATGCTCAATATAGACAATTTAAACATAACATTTTAAAAATGGACCCAAGTGCCTTTATTCTCACCAATGACTGTTTTGAGGTAAACGGGGGAATTAAATATAACATTTTACCGTTTTAGTGTAAATACATTAATTACCAATAAAAAAACGTGTGTAATTATGGTATAATTATGATATGAGGTGAAATAATTTGAGTTTTATAGAATTACAAAATGTATATAAAATATATAAAAATGGTGTCACGGCCATCGCAGATATGAATCTTAAAATTAAAAAAGGTGACTTTGTCTTTGTTATAGGGCATACTGCTTGTGGAAAATCGACACTCATAAAAATGCTATATAGGGAGGAAAAACCTACTAAGGGTGAAGTTATCGTCGGTGGTATAAATGTCGCTAAACTTAAAAATAGTAAAGTATATAAATTGAGGCGAAAAATAGGTATCGTTTTCCAAGATTATAAACTTCTTCCTAAACTAACCGCATATGAAAATGTCGCATTTGTACTTGAAAGTTACGGATATAAAGAAAGCGAGATTAAACCTAAAGTCATAGAAGCACTAACGCGTGTCGGGCTAAAAGAAAAGTTGAGAAGTTTTCCTGATGAGATGTCAGGTGGCGAGCAACAAAGGGTATGCATAGCAAGAGCAATAGTGAATAAACCTAAAGTTTTAGTGTGTGATGAGCCTACGGGAAACTTAGACCCAGATACTTCAAAGGAGATAATGAAACTAATCGAAGGAATTAACAAAGAACTCGGCACTACGATTATAATGGCTACACATGATGCCGACATAGTTAACAGGATGAAAAAAAGAGTTGTAGTTATTAAAAATGGCGTATTAGTGGGAGATTATGAGAAAGGAAGTTATAAAGTAGATGAAACCGCTTAGAATTTTATTTAGAAGTATATCTAGTGCATTTAAAAGCGTTTTTCGTAATTTAAGTCTCAGTATAGCTTCTATATCTTGTATTGTGATAACACTCGTAATAGTTGCATTTTCCATAATAGTAAGTGCTAATGTCAATAATTTAACAAGTGAAATCGAAAATGATTTAACTATTGTCGTATTTGTAAAAAAGGATGCGACTGAAGAAGAGATAACATCACTAAAAAATGATATCAATTCGGTTCCAAACATTAAAGAAATAGAATATTCTAGTAAAGATGATGTAAAAATAGAAATGCAAGGGGCTAATGAAACATTTGAAAGTATAATGTCAGAATGGGAAGAAGGAGAAAATCCACTTCAAGCATATTTTAAACTAACTGTTGAAAATGTAGATAATATCGGTGAAACAGCAAGTACTTTAAAAAATCTTCAAAATGTAGATATCGTTAAGTATGGCGAAGGAATGGTTGAGGATTTACTTGGAATTTTTGATATCATTAAAAATGTCATGATAGTTGCAGTTATTGCTCTCATCTTTGTAACAGCATTCCTAATCAGTAACACCATTAAAATTACAATTTATAGTAGAAAACATGAAATTGACATCATGAGACTCGTTGGAACAAGCAATACAGTTATAAAATTACCATTCATATTTGAAGGATTATTCCTAGGGGTAATTGGTAGTATAATCCCAATCTTGCTCACGATATATGGTTATGTATTCTTCTATGATAAAATGGGTGGAGTATTATTTACTAATATAATTTCACTCATAAATCCATACAATTTCGTATTTAAAGTCGGACTTGTACTATTAGTGATTGGTGCAATCGTAGGTATGTTTGGTAGTTATAAGGCTGTTAGAAAGTATTTAAAGATATGATGGAAAAGTATTTTAAAAAGATATGTGGTATTATTTTAATACTGTGTTTAGTATCGACATATATATTATTTCCTGTTAAAGTTGAAGCATCGAGTGCGAATACTCTAGCCGAGTTAAAGAAAGAACTTGCTGCATATAAAGCCAAAAAAGCGGCTGCGGATTCTTCTAAAAAGAAAACCCAAAATGAAATAAATGCAAGTAAAAATTCGATTTCTAGTGCTCAAACAGAGATAGAAACTAATAAAAAGAAAATAGAACAGTCAAAAAAGGATATCGAAGAATTAAATGTAGAAATCGCAGATACCAAAGAAAAAATAAATGAAATCATACGTACATATGAGATATCTAGTGGTGATAATAACTATCTTGAGTATATTTTTGGTGCAACTAGCATTTCCGATTTTATCGTGAGATACTCAGTAAGTGAACAACTCGCTTCATATAACGACGAACTTGTTGATAATTTTGAAGAAAAGATTAAGGAAAACGAACAACTACAAATTGATTTGAATAATCGAGAAAAGACTTTGAATAATAAAATCGTTGAACTCGAAGATGCTCTCGATAGTCTAGGAAATCAATTGGATTTATTTGTAGAAGATGCAAGAGATGCAGAAGCGGACATAAAGGCAACCGAAGAACTGATTAAGATGTATACTAATATGGGATGTGGCGAAAATCAAAGTTTTGATGCCTGTGTTGCTCTAAATAGTGAAGGAGCGTTCATAAAACCTTTAAAAAAGGGGACAATAACTAGTAACTTTGGTTACCGTACTCACCCAGTCACGGGACAAAAAAATAAATTCCATGCTGGAATAGATATAGGTGGAAATAGTGAAGGAACCAGCGTGTATGCGGCTGCAGGTGGCATGGTTGGAACAATAGTGAATAGGTCATCATGTGGTGGTAATATGGTCTACTTATATCACACGATTAATGGGGTAAAATATACAACAGTTTATATGCATCTATTAACTATAAACGTAAAACTCGGGCAAAAAGTCACTAATCAAACCGTAATAGGTACAGTTGGGGGCGGAGCCAAAACATATTGGGATGGATGCTCAACTGGTGCACACTTGCACTTTGGTATGGCAAAAGGATGGTACGGAAGTACATATGTATCATATTCTAGTTGGATTTCTAATCAAGTAAACCCCGTAAATATGATAAAATTTCCATCAAAAGGTGTTTGGTTCTCTTCGAGATACTAAAGTAGAATTATATTTCTGCTTTTTTATTTTAACTATTGAATAAAATGTGATAGAATAGTGCTGTATTTATTAGGAGGCCGTTATGAAATTAAAATTCAATAAAAATCAAATATTTTATTTACTACTAGGAATAATGCTTGCGATAATACTAGGATTGTTATTGACTCTATACTTAAGATATGTCGATAGGGAAACAAATAAGATTTTAGAGAAAACTGATAAAGTTTATACTGCACAAAAGATGCACGAAATATATAATGGGTTTATTGAAGTCGATATTAAAAATGAACTTAAAGAATATTTGAAAGAAAATGACTTCGAAACAGTAACCTTTATGTTAAATAAAGAGGATTTCTTTTTTGAGATATCTACATATGAAGAAAAAGGTGAAGTGAAGTTTGCACTCTCTAAAATCGTCCATAATAGACATAATATAAATGCAAAAATGAATTTAAGAGGTATAGAAAAAATTGAATATCAAACAGGAAACACTAACAATGCTACAGTACTCAATTTAATCACAGAAAATGATAGTGAATATCTCGCAATTATAAAAGATACATATTATTTTTTAGGAAATAATATAGAAAGCATTAGTTTTAAAAATGGAAACTTCTATTCTTTAACCTATAATTCTAAATATCGTATTTTAGATAATGCAGTTCTTTGCACTGATGAGATTAAAAATGAAATAGAGAAGTTTAAAATGTCGGATTATTATTATAAGTATGGAAAAATAAATTTTTTAGAGGATTATTACCAAAAACCGGAATCTATAAAAACTTTTACTGTTGAAAATAGATGCGCGGAACTTGAAGCAAAAAATGGAAGTGAGAAAATAGAATAATTTAGTGAAATACATTAAAATTTGATTTGTATATCTTAAAAATTTATGGTACAATACTTTTGTCATTTGCAAAGATTATGAACTCAAGTAGTCTATAAAATTATTTTTTAGAGAGCAAGTGCATTTGCTGAAAGTACTGCAATAATTTATAGAACGAATTTCATTCATAAGAGCAAATCGTATGTAAGGGCGTTAACCTTAAAAAGAGCTAGAATTCCTAGAAAATGGGTGGTACCGCGGATAATCATTCGTCCCATATTCAAAAGGAGTTTTTTTATTGGAGGATTACATGAAAGAACAAAAAGAAATTTTAAAAAATGATTTTGATAGCAAAATAGTGAATGTTACAACACTAAATGATTTGAATGAACTTAAGACAGAGTTTTTAGGTAAAAATGGTAAAGTAACAATGCTTTCTCAAATGATTAAAGAAGTACCTAATGAAGAAAAAAAGGAATTTGGTATACTTTTAAATGAAATTAAAACATATGTAGGAGACAAACTTTTAGAGAAACAGGAAGAGATTGAAACGACTATTCTTAACGAAAAACTCGAAAATGAAAGAATCGATGTCACACTACCTGGAACAACTATTAAAAATGGCTCACCAAATATGTTAGAAGGTTTAATCGAAAGTTTAGAAGAATTGTTTATGAGTATGGGTTACGATGTCGTCGAAGGACCCGAAGTAGAAAAGGATTTATACAACTTTGAATTGTTGAACTTACCAAAAGGTCATCCTGCAAGAGATGCACAAGATACGTTTTATATCAAGGATGAAGAACTACTGCTTAGAAGTCAAACATCTCCTGTTCAAATAAGAACGATGCTTGCCAATGAGGAAAAATCGCCAATAAGAATAATATGTCCAGGTAAGACTTATAGAAGAGATGATGATGATGCAACTCATTCACACCAATTCACTCAAATGGAGGGTTTACTCATCGATAAAGATATCTCTCTAGCAGATTTAAAAGGAACATTCGATATCATAGCAAAATATCTCTTTGGAGAAAAAGTCGAAACACGTTTTAGAAGTTCATTTTATCCATTTACCGAACCAAGTGTTGAATTAGATGTGAGTTGTTTTAACTGTGAACAAAGTGGCTGCAATATATGTAAACACACGGGATGGATTACAGTAGGTGGCGCTGGTATGGTTCATCCAAAGGTTTTGACTAACTGTGGATATAATCCGGATGAAGTAAGCGGTTTTGCGTTCGGATTTGGTGTAGAACGTCTTGCGATGTTAAAATATGGCGTTACCGATGTAAGAACTTTTTATACTAATGATTTAAGAATTAATTCAGATAGGAAGGATGTATAATTATGATGCGAATAAGTACTAGTTGGTTAAATGATTATGTCGATATAAGTGATGAGAACCTTTTAGAACTTGCTGATAAGATAACAAATGCGGGAGTTAATGTTGAAACTGTCGAAGAATATAATACTCCAAACTTGGTTGTCGGACAGGTTTTAGAATTCGCTCCTCACCCAGATTCTGACCATCTTCACGTGTGTAAAGTTGATGTAGGAGATGAAATACTTCAAATAGTATGTGGTGCACAAAATTTGGAGACAAATATGAAGGTAATAGTTTCTAAAATAGGATGCGTGCTACCTGGAGGTTTTGAAATTAAGAAAAGCACTATGAGAGGAATAGAGTCTTGTGGTATGCTATGTGCTCTTTCAGAACTCGCTTTAGAGGAGGATACTCCTGAAAACCACGCAAAAGGTATTCACAAATTGCCGGATGATGCATTAATAGGCGCAAATCCTTATAACTATTTAGGTTTAGATGATACGATTTACAATTTAGACTTGAACCCAAATAGGGAAGCAGACTGTACTAATCACATCGGTTTTGCATATGAAACTGCTGCTGTACTTGGTAAAAAGGTTGAGATGCCAGATACTAAAACTCACCCCATCGAGGACAGTGTATTTGCAGAGTTAGAATTAGATGTAATAACAGATAATTGTACGATGTATAATGCTAAAAAAGTTATAGATGTCGTCATTAAAGAAAGCCCTGATTTTATAAAAGAAAGACTAACGAATTGTGGCATGAGACCTATAAATAATGTCGTAGATATAAGTAACTATATCATGCTCGAATATGGTCAACCTCTACACTTTTTCGATGCAGATAAATTAGGAAAATCTATACTTGTAAGAATGGGTGAAAAGGGCGAGGTTATTACTACTCTTGATGGAGTTAAAAGAAAACTTACAACCGAAGATATTGTTATAACTGATGGAGAAAAACCTGTATGTATCGCGGGAATCATGGGCGGAGAGAATAGTGGAATAGATGAAAATACTAAAAATGTCGTTATCGAATCAGCAATTTTTGACCCACTCAAAATCAGATACACATCAAAAAGATTAGACCTTAGAAGTGAGGCTAGTAGGAGATATGAACACGGTTTAAACTATGAATATACAGAAGAGGCAATAGAACGTGCTTGCTACCTATTAGAAAAATACGCAGATGCAAAAGTTTTATCTGATACACTTAAATATGATATCGTGGATAAAAGTTTAAAAATAGCAAAGGTAACACTTTCTAAAATAAACTCTTTACTAGCACTAGAGATGACTTTAGATGATGCTAAAAGGTCTTTAGATAATCTTGGATTTGATTATGAGGTTAAAGGAGAAGAATTCACAGTTACAATTCCTAATAGAAGAAATGATGTGTCTATGAGAGAAGATTTAGTCGAAGAAATAGGTAGACTCTATGGTTATAATCATATTCAAAGTAAGATGCCAAAATTAGATGTGAAACGTGGAGAATATAAAGGTACAGTAGGATATAGAAAAAGTGTAAGCAAAAGGCTAAGAAGTCTCGGTTTAAATGAGACAAGAACTTATACTTTGATAAGTCCTGAAATGGATGAACAATTCACTTATGAAAGAAAAAACTCTATAAAATTACAAAAACCTATGAGTAACGATAAAAGCATCTTAAGGCAAACTCTCGTGCCTTCTCTTATGAATGTTGCAAACTATAACTTTTCAAGAAATATTAAAGATGTCTCTATATATGAAATCGCAAATACTTATTACGACACTGATAAAGAGGAGATAAAAATCGCTATGCTAATGACAGGAAACTATATTCATAGTAGTTGGCAAGGTCAAACTTTAAAGTGCGATTTCTATTCTCTAAAAGGCATTGTGGAAAATTTACTCGTATACTTAGGTTTCGAAGGAAGATATTCTTTTACTTCTACAAATGAAATCAAAGATATGCATCCCGGAGCGACTGCTTTAGTTAATATAGACAATAGACCAGTCGGTTACATCGGTAGAGTTCATCCTAATATGAGTAAAAAAGAAATATATGTCTCTGAATTGTCGATGACAAAATTATTAGAAAAAAAGACAAGACCTTTTAAATATAAGGAGATAAGTAAATATCCAAGTATCGTTAAGGACGTCGCTTTCATCATGCCAAACGGAATGGAAAGTGCAGAAGTTGAAAGAGAAATATCTCGCTCTGCAGGTAAACTTTTAAAAAATATAGAAGTTTTCGATTTGTATAGAGGAGAAAATGTTAAAAATGATGAGAAATCGATCGCTTATTCTTTAACATTTGGTAGTGATGAGAAAACACTCAGGGCTGAGGAAGTCAATGAACTATTTAATAAAATTATCGAAGAAGTGTGTAAAAAACTTTCTCTAAGCATAAGAAATCAGTAGTAGTAAATCTACTCTTTTTCTTTATATATATTTAAATGCAACTTAAAGTATACTAAAAAACAACTGAAATTTGGTAGAATGCAACTGAGGTTCTGTGTTATTATTTTTGTCGTGAGGAGATGATTTTAATGTATTTTAATGAGAAATTACAAAAACTTAGAAAGGAACATAAATTATCACAAGAACAACTTGCTGATATGCTCGATGTCACAAGACAGTCTGTATCGAAATGGGAGTCAGGTACAACTTATCCCGAAATGGATAAACTGATAACGATGTGTAAAATTTTTAAGTGTAGTTTGGATGATTTGACAAATGATGAAGTAACAGAGATTAATTCTAATAATAAAAAAAATACACAGTTTACTAATGTTATAGATGGTTTACTTTCTATGTTAGAGAAAACTATTAAAATGTTTGGAGCAATGAAATTTGGACAAAAAATAAAATGTGCATCATCACTTATACTTCTAGGGGCATTTCTTCTAATTTTTAAAATTCCTTTTGAAATAATAGAAAACGGTTTTTATAATATAGTATCTAATATCGGTAGACCAGCGATAGAAAGTTTTTTAAGCGGTACTTTTAATTTTGTCATAGATATAATATATTTTGCTTTATATGTAATAGTTTATGGTTATATT
>JAZQJK010000098.1:0-6453 GCA_045541615.1 Bacilli bacterium | reverse complement strand
AATTCCAACACGTTAAACCTGGTAAAGGTTCTCCTTTCGTTAAGATTAAACTTAGAAATCTTAGAACAGGAAGTATTACAGTAGAGACTTTTAATACGAATATCAAAATCGAAAAAGCACACGTTGAGAAGTCTAAATCTCAATTCTTATATTCAGATGGCGAAAATTATGTATTCATGAATAATGAGACATATGACCAAATGGAATTATCTAGTTCAATTCTTGGAGATAACGTCAAATATTTAAAAGAAGGTTTAGATATCCAAATCGCTATGTATGAAGGTGAACTAATCGGAATAGATTTACCAGAAAAAATAGATTATGTTGTCGCATCGACTGAACCTGCTATTAAGGGTAACACTACGAGCAGTGCTATGAAAGATGCTACTATGGAAAACGGTCTAGTTATAAAGGTGCCACTATTTATTAATGAAGGAGAAACTATCACTGTTTCTACTATAGATGGTACTTATTGTGGAAGAGCATAATTTATGTGTTCTTTTTTATTTAGTTACTATAAATTGATAAAATTGTGCAAATATACAAAAACTCACTTAAAAGCAGTTGACTTTTATTTATTATTTGGTAAAATAGTAACTGTCTTGAAAAGGAAAGAGATGTATCCACATCCACCTGATTGCACATATTTGATGCGATAGGTCAAAAGCCGATAGGGAGTTTTAGTTATAAACTCTGATATTTAAGTGCTTTTAAGTGGATACATTTGTATTCACTTTTTATATGATAAATGGGAGGTGTGTATTTATAGCACAGTTGAGAAAAGATGAGCAACCTATCAATGAGAATATAAGGGTTAGCGAATTAATGGTTATTGGCCCTAATGGGGAAAAAATGGGAATTAAAAAATTAGAAGATGCCCTTACTTTAGCAAATTATGCGGGATTAGATTTAGTTCTAATGAGTGAAAATTCTACTCCAGCAGTGGGGAAAATAATGGATTACAATAAATTCCGTTATGAAAAACAAAAGAAGATGAAGGAACAACAAAAGCGTCAAAGGGAAAATATGAAGGAACTCAAAGAGTATCGTTTGACTGCTAAAATTGACATCGGTGATTTTGAAACTCGTAAGAAAAATGCGAGAGAATATCTAATCAAAGGTCACAAGGTTAAAGGTTCAATAAGATTTAAGGGTAGAGAAATGGCACACACTGAAATAGGTGCTGATGTCTTAAATAAGTTCGCAGAAGCCCTAAGCGATGTCGCTGATATCGAACAAAAGCCAGTAATGGAAGGTCGCAACATGTCTATAATACTTGCACCAAAAAAACAATAAGAAGGTACTTAGGAGGAATTATTATGCCAAAACAAAAAACACATAAGGCTACTAAAAAAGTTTTAAATGTTAGAAATAGTGGAAGCATCACTTACAAAAAATCTAACGGAAATCATAAAACTGGAAAAGATTCTAGTAAACAAGTTCGTCAAAGAAGAAACGCAGGAACTGCAAGCAAAGGAGATATGGCTAGATTAAAATCAGTCATCTAAGAGGGAGGTAAAACATGACAAGAGTTAAAGGTGGATCTGTTGCAAAAAACAGAAGAAGAAAAGTTTTAAAGGCTGCTAAAGGTTATTTTGGAAGCAAACATAGATTATTCAAAACAGCTCAAGAACAAGTTTTCCATAGTGGAAAATATGCTTATAGAGACCGTAAACAAAATAAACGTAACTTCCGTAAATTATGGATTCAACGTATCAACGCTGGATGCCGTGACAATGGAATAAGTTATTCTAGATTTATCGACGGTTTAAATAAGGCTGGAATCGAAATCAATAGAAAGATGCTTAGCGAAATCGCTATCAACGACCCAAAAATGTTCACTGAATTAGTAAATACTGCTAAAAGTGCTTTAGAGGGTAAAACTGTTAAAAAAGAAGAGGTTAAAGTTGAAACTAAAGAAGTTAAGACGACTAAAACTGAAAAAGAAGACCTTTCTAAAAAGACAGTTGCAGAATTAAGAGAAATCGCTAAAGAAGCTGGAATCACAGGATTCAGCACAATGAAAAAAGACGAACTATTAAACGCTTTAAAGTAGAATTATAAAATTTGGACTCATACGTGAGTTCTTTTTCTTTATAAAAACTTTTTAGAATGATATAATGAAATTATTAAAGAGGAGGAATACAAATGGTTAATAAATATAATATGACAAAAGAAGAAAATATTTTTTTCGCAAAAAGAAAACTTATCGATAATATTTATAAAAGTGCTAATTTGGAAGGAATTGCGGTAACATTTGCTGAAACTGTAGAATTTATAAATAATGTTAACACGGGAAAAATTTCGGTAGATGATATGTTTAAATTGAAGGGATTAAAAGATGCCTGGGAATTCGTACTGGAATCAATAGATGAGGAAGTTACCCTCGAGTACATAAAAAAAATACATTTTCACATATGTAAAGGTCAAAACATACAACCTCTTGGAGATTTTAGAGATAGAGGAGTTGGTATAACGGGAACGGCTTGGAGACCAAAGTTACCAAGTGAATGTAATTATGACGAGGAATTAGAAGATATCTTAAATAAAAATGATGATTTAGATGTTTGCCTAGAACTTTTTTGCTGGATACAGAGAAGCCAAATGTTTATAGATGGCAACAAGAGAGTGGCAAATCTTCTTGCCAATAAAGAGATGATAAAAAGAGGACAGGGGATTCTCTCAGTTCCAGTAGAAAAAATCGGTACATATTTTACTAAACTTATCGATTACTATGAAACAGGTAATAGTGATAATTTAAAAATGTGGTTATATGATAATTGCATAGATGGGATAAACTAGCAAAATTAAAGCACAAAAAAACTGACACGTGTCAGTTTTAATTTTATCTGTTATAGAATTCAACGATTAATGATTCATTGATTTCAGCGTTTAGTTCGCTTCTTTCTGGATATCTAACATAAGTACCAGTCATTTTCTTTTCATCGAATTCAACGTAAGCTGGACGAGTAACTTTTAACTCAAGACTAGCTTTAATTGCAGGATGTTCTAAAGAAGATTCCTTAACACTTATAGTCATACCAGGTTTAACATTGAAAGAAGGAATGTCAACTTTGTTACCATTTACTAAAATATGTCCATGGTTAACAAGTTGTCTTGCAGCACGTCTAGTAGAAGCAAGTCCCATTCTATAAACGATATTGTCTAGTCTGCTTTCAAGTAATTTGAAGAAGTTTTCACCAGCAATACCATCCATCTTTTCTGCTCTTTCAAAAGTTCTTCTGAATTGTTTTTCAGTTAAACCATACATGAATCTCATCTTTTGTTTTTCTTGTAATTGAACACCGTATTCACTAGATTTTTTCTTTCTGTCTGCACCGTGTTGTCCTGGAGCATAAGGTCTTTTTGCAAGTTCCTTACCAGTTTCTAATACTGAAAAACCAAGTCTACGAGATTTTTTATAAACAGGTCCTGTATATCTTGCCATAAAATTTTCTCCTTTCTTTATATTTGCTTTTATACGTTTTTCTTACATTTCATCCAATGGGAGTTTGTAAATTGTTCGCTTGGCAGTAAGTTACTTAAAACGAGTACAAACACATAAAGAATGATAAATGAAGTAACTGCCATAAATGCTAGAAATATTATACACATATAGAGTCGTTTTGTCAAAGGAATATTAAAAAAATGACAAATTTTAACAAGACCTTGCAATACCTCTAAAAATATTATATAATTTTTATTGTAGAAGAGGATTGTGATATCTATGAGTAATACAATTAAATTGCTATGTTTAACATATATTTTGCTCTTTATCGCAGTAGTAATAGTTGTCCTTATATTAATAGGAAAACACAACAAAAAAAAATATGGTGACATACTCGATACCTTAGAAAGAGAAAAAAATCTCATAATAAACGCTAATATTTTAAGTGAACTCAATAAGGTTGAGAGTATGATAAATTCTAAGGATATTGAGAATAAATACGAGGAATGGAAAAGAAGATTCGATGAGATAAAGAATGTAGACGTACCAAAACTTACGGACCACTTAATCGAAATAGAAGATTTATTCAGTGAAAAAAAATATAAACAAATGGTCCCGACTTTAGCAAAAGTAGAACTCAGTATCTACCATGTCAAAACTAAAGCAAACTACTTATTAGAGGAGATAAAGAACTTGACGAGAAGTGAGGAAAGAAATAGAGAGACAGTTACTAAATTAAAAGGCAAATACAGAAATGTTTTAAACATGTATAGGGACAATGAGGCAACTTATGCACTCATCAAAAAACCAATAGAACTTCAGTTTGAAACTATAGACAAACTCTTCAGTGCCTTTGAAATAGCGATGGAAAAAAATGCATTCAGTGAGATATCTAAAATCATAAAAGCACTTGATGACTCGATAAACAATCTCGATTTAGTAATAGATGAAGCACCGGAAATCATACTTCTTGGAGCAAGAATCATCCCTAAAAAGATGGTAGACATCGGTAATATATACGGTAAGATGTGTAAAGAAGGTTATAATTTGGATTACCTATCAATCGAATACAACATAAATGAAGCCGAGAAAAAAATAGCAGACATTTTCGATAGATTAAATGTCTTAAATCTAGAGGATTCAATTTTAGAACTCAAGACTATATCGACGTACTTTGACAATATATACAACGATTTTGACAAAGAGAAACTTGCGAAGAGTACATTTAACGAGTTAGGCAGAAATATCGCTTCTAAAACTAATAAACTCTCTAAAATTGCCTCTAACTTGAATAGAAAACTCGGAGATATAAGAGAAAATTATTCGATTACAGAGGAAGACGTGAGAGGACTTAACATATTAGAAGTATCCATTAAAGGCATAGAAGAAGACTATGATTTGCTCATCGACAGTGCTAGAAAGAGAAGTTTTGCTTTTTCTAAACTATCAAAAGAGATGCAATCTTTAAATGTGAGACTCTCTAAAATCGAGGATAATTTAGATGGTATTTTAAGGGTTATAAGTGGATATAAGGAAGATGAACAAAGAGCACATGACCAATTGGATGAGATTAAATTCATTTTGGCAAGTAGCAAAGAAAAAATCAATTCATATAAACTTCCGGTCGTTCCTAAAAAATATTATGTCGAGTTAAGTGAAGCAACTGAAGCTATAAATGAGATGATACGTGAACTCGAGAAAAAACCTCTTAATATAGAAGTATTAAATACGAGAGTGGATACTGCAAGAGATTTAACGCTTAAACTATATAAGACGACAAATGAGACTGTTAAAACGGCATCGATGAGTGAACACGCGATAGTATATGGTAATAGATATAGAACTAATCCGAGAGTAAATGCAGGTCTTACAAAAGCAGAAAGTCTATTTTATACGGGATGCTTTAAAGCGAGTCTTGAGGATGCAATAAATGCTATTAATATAGTTGAGCCGGGCATACACGAAAGACTTCTAAGAGACTGTAAAACTGAAAATTAAAAAAGAAAAATTGGCATATAATTAAGTATGAAAAAACTTTCTATACTTGTTATATGTCTTTTATTATGTTCTTGCAACATAAAAACCGTGTTTAAAGATGTAGTCATAGATGAAATAGATGAGACTAGTACAAAACTCACACTCACAATGGTAGGGGATGCTTTAATTCACTCGCCTATATATAAGTATGCATATGAAAATGGGACATACAATTTTAAAAAGATATTCACGGAGATTGAACCCGAATTTAATAAGAGTGATTTACTATACTATAATGCTGAAACTATTATGGGTGGCGAATCGCTTGGGTACTCAGGTTATCCGAGGTTTAATACACCAAAAGAATTCGGCGAAGCGATGATTAATATGGGATTTAATCTAGTTAGCCGCGCGAATAATCACACCCTCGATATGGGTGAGGCGGGGATATTAAACAGTTGTAACTTTTGGAATAAGTATCCAGAAGTCTTGACACATGGAAGTGCATGTACTATCGATGAAAGAGAGAACATCAAAATACATGAGATGAACGGCATAAAATACACGCTTTTAAGTTATACGACATACACGAATGGACTTAAGAGTAAAAATGATTATTATGTGAATATATATAGTGAAGAAAAAGTGAAAGAGGACATATCCAAAGCTCGGGATGCAGATTTAATAATAGTTGCGATGCATTGGGGAAGTGAATATAAAAGCCTTCCAAATGAAGAACAAATCGCGATGGGAGATTTTCTTGCATCACTTGGAGTAGACATCATAATAGGTACGCATCCACATGTCATAGAGCCGATTAAGTGGATAGGAGATACTTTAGTAATATATTCTCTCGGTAACTTCATATCGAGTCAGTCGAACGTAAATGATTACAATAGACTCATAGGGCTTTTAGTAAACGTAGATATAATAAAGACAACAGTTCATGATGAAGTAAGCATCACTCTAGATAACCTAAATACAGAACTGATTTATACATATTATAAAAATCAATCGAATTACAAAGT
>JAZQJK010000097.1:0-1983 GCA_045541615.1 Bacilli bacterium | reverse complement strand
AATTTAAACTAGATGTTTGAAACGCATCTAGTTCCCCAGTGTTCATTTACATTTTTGAAATCTTCTTTTCTAAAAACTAATAAAACTAATCATATTTTGAAAATTAAACTTCTTGCACTGGGGAACTAGGTGCGTTTCCATATAAAGTTAGAATTTGCCTAGACTAATTTAGTCTAAACACTTGACAAGAATGTGGCTCTGGTGGCAAGATTAAATAGAAAAGTGGTTTTGTCCGGACCCAAAAAGAAAGTCCGGACCCAAAAAGAAAGTCCGGACCCAAAAAGAAAGTCCGGACCCAAAAAGAAAGTCCGGACCCAAATAGAAGGGACGGGCTTTTAATGTGCATTTTAAAGTCGATTTTTCGCATGGAAAAATTTAAAACAATTTTACTCATTATTATTACAAATCTAATTACAGCATTTACTTTCTCAATCTTTCCAATGTTAAAAGAGGAAGAGAAAAAAGATTTGGAAAACGATAATCTTGCTGTATTCGTTGAGACTTCAGATGGAAGTGGGGAATATACCCTTTCTAGTATGAGTGGCCTTCCAACTGATAGAAAATATATCTATAACAGTGAAAAGAGTTCATGCATTAATGGTGGCGTTCTCACATGGAACGATACCACGAGAAAATTAAGTGTCACTGTGACTAGTTCTGATACATGCAATACGTATTTTAATATAGATGAAACAGGACCAATTATTTCGAAAGTGGAAGTCACTGATACAACTCAAACTAGTATAACCGTTAAGGTGACTGCAATCGATAGAAGTGGAATAGATAAATATTACTATAGTATAAATGATGGAGCATACATTTCGAGTACAAGTAATACACATACGTTTACAAACCTTAAAGCAGGAACAAATTATAATATAAAAGTTTATGTAGCAGATACTGTTGGAAATAATTCTTCAGTTCATAACAGTAATAAAACCACTACTGCACTTGTTGGACCATATTTATTAAACACATTGAAACCAGCAGGATTAAATACATCTATGGAGGGTGGGTTATATCGCTTTCAAGGAGCAACTGGAAACGTAAACAACTTTATATGTTTTGGAACAACAGACAAAACTACATGTACCCAAAACATGAATAAATATATGTATAGAATAATTGGTATCGATTCTCTTAATCAACTAAAACTTATTAAAAAAAATGCCTTAAGTGTGGCATATAATTGGAATACAGACTTTGAAACAAATATTACATGGTCAGATAGTGAGTTATTTAGTGGACTAAATGATAATTACTTTTTAAATAATACATCGTATATTGAAAGTTTATGGAAAAATAAGATTTTGACTAAATCGTGGAAATATGGTGATGTAGAAAAATCTAGTGACACAGCAAATAATATATATCAAATGGAGAATTCTTGGTCAGATACAGTGGATGCTAAAATAGGGTTAATGTTTCTTCACGATTATTATTATGCCTATCAAAGTAACGGCCTCAACTGTGCATGGAATGGTGAGTACTCAATGTGCCAAAATTCTTGGTTACAAATAAAACAAAATGATTTAGATGCAATTTATTATAGTGAGTGGACAATGACTCGTGCCGGAAAATATGATGGTGATTATGGCGCGTGGTATATAACATCTTCTGGCTATGTAGAGGAATATTATTTAAGTACGAGTAATTCGGTTCGCCCAGTCTTCTATCTAACAACTGATGTTTCCTATCTTGGCGGAACTGGAACTATTGAGGACCCAATCATGATAGAGTGACTTAAGCGCCAATAAGTACAAAAACCTTGCATAACATATAAATTTATTGTATAATCACATTAAGTTTTCGATGAAACTGAGGAGTAAAAATCATTTCTTTTCAAAGAGAGTTAGAGTATGGTGAAATCTAATAAAAGAAATATTTTGAAGGTTGCAGGGGAGAAAAATCGCATCATACGCGTTATAGTATGCTAAAGATAACGATAAGTTATAAAGTAAGGTGGTACCGTGCCTATAAAGC
>JAZQJK010000096.1:0-7739 GCA_045541615.1 Bacilli bacterium | reverse complement strand
TTTCTTTGAAAAGAATTTTGCATCTATTACTTCAAAGCCAAATCGCTTATAACATTCATGTGCCGGTATTCTAAAATTTTTTGACCATAATTTCATTTCTATACAGTTATTTTCTTTACAAATTTTTTCACATTCCATAAGCATTTTTGTAGCAATATTATGTCTTCGATAATCCGGTTTTACGCATACATGATTTAAGATTGCATAAGTGTTCATACCATCAAACATAGTTGGAATTAGATTTATAAGTGTATATGCAACTATTTCTTTATCAACTAAACCCACTAAATGGATTTGATTTTTATTTTCCATTGTATCTATAAAAAACTTTTGAGCGTATTCAAGATTCGTTTCTTCTGAAAAACACTCATTACATAATTTTATAATGCCAGCGACATCATCAGAGTTTGCTTTTCTAAATATAATATCCATATTTAACCTCCATCATATTATTTATTTCATTATAATTGTACACTATTAATAGTTCATTTTAAAGTATTTATTCACTTTTTTACACAATATATTATAAAGTATTTAAAAATTCGAACGTATTTGCTCGAATTTTTTATTCAGAAAACCCTGTAAATGATAGCATTAATCCACCACAAGAGTTAGAACTGTGTTCATTTGAACCGTATTCACCAAAAGTGAATGCCATGATAAATTCTTTATCTCCTACTGCATCTTTTATTTCTTTGTGTATTTGAGTTATATTATCACCTAGAATTATTTTTCTTCCAAATGATGAAAATAATAAGTAACTTTGAGCGCTAGATTTCATTTTTTCGTTTACTTGCCCTATTACTAAACTATTAGATTTTAGCATCTTTTCGACAGTACTTTCTAATTTAAATACTGCTGTATTACAGACGACTTCATTATTCATACTCATCGATAAATCGTCATTACCTACTAGTGGTTCTCTTATAACGGTTATATTTCCGAGAACATCTTTTGTACCTAGTGGATTTAATATCGCTTCTTTTAAAAGATTTATCCCCTTTAATTCTTCAACATCCTTGCCAAGCCATTCAGCATATTTTTTCAATGCAGGCTCGCCATCGATTTCAGAAAGTATTCTCTTTCCATTTATTTTTGTGATGACACCTGCGTTTTTTGTTTCTTCATATGCTCCCGTGAAAACCGATTTACACTCATTTTTAGCGTAGAAAAATAATACGGCACAACCATCTCTAAACACTTTATCATTACAGAAAATACTCCATTTTCCCTCGATGGTGTTATCTGCGGCACTTCCTCCAAAAAACGGAACATTACCTATAACATCTTGAATACCTTTTAAATATTCCTCTTCCTCTTTGGGACTTGCGACCATATAAAAATATGATGGCACCTTTTTAATTCCGGCGTTCGTAATCGCCTCTCTAGCAATTTTTTTTCCGAGTTCTCTCGCAGTTTCTTTTCCTTTTTCATATCCAGCAGCGCCCATTATTAAATCATCACCTGCAAATGACATCATCCCACAATAGGCATCACCCGTTATAAAACCATCAGGGACGACTATTCCGCCACTTGATGTACATCCGATTACTGGCTTATTTCCGAATACTGATTTAACACCTTCTAATACTTTTTGTACATCCATATCGGCATTTGCAAAGATTATACCTGCTTTACAACTGTTTTCTTTAGTTACAGTAAGAGCAGTTTCTGCACCTGCCTGAAATGGGTCTAAATTCGTACTATAACCGACTTTTGTTTTAAACATAATTATTCTCCCTTCTAGAAGTTATACCCCTACTATTATCCCAATTATAGCACATTTTTAACGACTAATAAATAAATTTCACTCAATTTACAAGTGTTTGACTGTTTAATTAGAAAAATTTTTACCATACTATTGATATGGAAACGATACTACTGTGTTTAAAAGTTTTTTTTGCAAGATTACTCGATGTCAGCATAGGTTCGGTGCGGATGATTTTTCTCGTAAAACAAAAAAATTTAATTGCCGGTATTTTAGCATTTGTAGAAATAGTAATATGGTTTTTAGTCGCTAAGGAAGTTCTAACTAGTACTGAGACAAATCTACTCGTAATAGTCTGTTATGCTGGTGGTTATGCCTGTGGAACTTATATTGGTGGACTGATAAATAGGTATCTTGTAAAAGGAACACTTACAGCAATGGTTATCATAAAAAATGAGAGTTCCCATCTAATCGAGACTTTGAGAGATGCCCATTATGGTGTAAGTGTGATGAAACTCGAAGAGGAAAAGATGCTTCTCATTATAGAATTTAAAAAGAAAAATTTAAAAAAATTAAAAGCACTTATCAAACAAAATGATAATAATGCTTTTTTGATAATAAATGAAAGTTTACATACTGAGAATGGATATATTCACTAATTTGTATCATTTAAATTGACATTTTCTTCTAAAATTAAATCTTGAAAATCGATTTTAAATTGTGCTATGGCCTTTTCTTTTGCATCCGGATATATGTTTTTAGCGTTACAAACTGCTTTATATATGTGTTTTAAACTCGCCTTTTCAGAATTTTCATATAGTGCATAACTGAGTGCATTAGCAAGAATCGTAAGACAAATATCAGGATATCTACTCGCGATTTCATATACCCTCTTATATTCACTGGTCATATCAACCAAAAAATTCATAATTCGCTCTAAAATAAACGGAGTATAATCGAGTTTAACTCCTATTTGAGTTTCTATTTTAGGTAAAGTACCAAGTAAGATTTTTACAGTTGTTTTAGCATCTGCTTCCTCGATATCGACCTTTTGAAATCTCCTATTAAATGCCCTATCTTTTAATATATATGTCTCATATTCTTCAGTAGTTGTTGCTCCTATCATTTTAATAGTGCCTCTATCTAGTGCAGGTTTGAGCATATTGGCAAAATCTATTCCAGAGTTTTCATCTCTATTTACTAATAAATGCACTTCATCAATGAAAATTATAATCTTTTCTTTATTTTTTAACTCATTTATTAAAGCTTCAATCCTGTTATCCCCATCTTCACCAATAGTTCCAATTAGACTAGTCATATTTATTTTAAATAGTTTCCAACCCATCAGAGCATTTGGAACATTCATTTTTTGTATTCTATAGGCGAGTCCTTCAACGATGGCAGTTTTACCTATACCCGGTTTGCCGACGAGAAGTGCGCCTTTTTCAGGTGTCAAAAGTGCTAAAATAATTTCCTTAATCTCTTCATCCCTCTCGATTGCAGGGTCTGTAATATAAAATCTATTCGTTAACTCTTCACCATATTTTTCTAATATATTTGTAAACATATTTTCACCCAACCTTTATTTAGTATAACAAATATCATATCCTTTTTAAAGTAAAATTATCTTCCTAAAAGTTCGGAAACCTTATTCATGATTTCAACTGCAAAATTATAATTTTCTTGATATAAACTGTCCTCTCTTTTAACAAGAGTGCCCATGATATTTTGAGGTAATATATCGATGAGAAAAATTTCACTGTGTAGCACAACTTTTAAAGTCATTTTTCTACATTCAGAAAGACTGCTTACTATGTTTTGAAAGTCTCTTTTACATTTTGTCATTACTAAAGTATTGTCCATCAATAACTCGAGGTGATCGATTTCATCCTTTGTTACTCTCTTATTATTAATGCCATTATGGAAAACTATAGACTCGTCAACACCTATTGTCATACCAGTTAGATATTTATTTAAAAACTGAATTTTAGGTGTCACACCACATAGATATTCTGTATTTGTATTTATGATGCTTTCCCTAATACTAGTATCCGTTAAAATTTCACAAAATTTTGAAATGTCACTTTGTGTACCATCGAACTGAAAAGCATTTCCATTGAAATTTACATATTGGCTCATAACCGAATTGTTGACGATTTCACACGTTTTGATATCTTCAAATTCACGTGTCGTATACTCTTTTTCATTAAGAATCCACAACTTTTTATTTGTGATAATAAACCAGTACTCTATTTCAGTCTTAGATTCCTTTGCAGTTTTAATGTTACAAATCGTCTCTTCTACTGGTATTAAACCGTTGATAAGTTTTGCTTTGGGAACATTTACAGTAATTCCTAAACTTAAAATTTTTTGTTCACGTCCTATGCTAGGTGATGAATTCTTAATCTCGTAGTGAAATAAATCACTGAGATGGTCTGACCTAGTTATGAGTAAATTGAACTCATCAATTTGAGACTTCTTCTCTACTGCTTTATCTTTTATATTGTTTGCACTTTTATTAAGAAAGTCCACTCCTTTATTAAAAATCGAATTAAAACTCATCGCGTTCACTCTCCTATTAAAAGTATATCAAATTATTTAAATAGTTGCTATTTTTTTCTTGAAGTAGTAAAATAAATTCGTGCTTAAGAGTATGTTTATGTTTATATTTATAGAACTTTTTAATTTGAGCATCCGGTTCTATATTTATATTATTTAGCATACTCTTTTAAAGCACATAGATTAAGGAGACAATATGTTAGAATTAAAAAAAATAAGTAAAGTTTATGAAACCGAGGAATTAAAGCAAACTGCACTTAATAAGGTTAGTTTAAATTTTAGAGATAATGAATTCGCATCTATATTGGGGCCTAGTGGAAGTGGTAAGACTACTCTTTTGAATATCATCGGTGGACTTGATAAGTATGACTCTGGTGATTTGGTTATAAATGAGGTAAGTACTAAAAAATATGATGATGGAGATTGGGATTCGTATAGAAATCACAGAGTCGGCTTCATATTTCAAAGTTACAATTTAATTTCACATCAAACGATTTTACAAAATGTAGAACTCGCACTTACTCTATCAGGTGTATCTAAAACTGAAAGAAGAAAACGTGCGGAAGATGCTTTAAAAGAAGTCGGGCTTGAAAGACATATGAATAAGCTGCCAAATCAATTATCTGGTGGTCAAATGCAAAGAGTAGCAATCGCGAGAGCTTTAGTTAATAACCCAGATATTTTACTTGCCGATGAACCAACAGGGGCATTAGATTCAGAGACAAGTAAGCAAATCATGGATTTACTGAAAAAGGTGGCAAAAGAAAAACTCGTCATCATGGTAACACATAATCCAGAACTCGCCGATGAGTATTCAACTCGTATTATTAGATTAAAAGATGGTGAAGTAATTGATGATACTAATCCATATGACGGTTCTAAAAACACTAAGGAAGATGAAAAAACAGAAAAATTAAAAACAGAAAAGACTTCGATGAATTTAAAAACTGCTCTTTCTCTTTCATTAAATAATCTTTTAACTAAAAAGGGAAGAACGATTCTAACTGGTTTTGCAGGAAGTATAGGTATCATAGGTATCGCTCTAATTTTGTCATTATCGAGTGGTCTAAATGACTATATAAGTAAGATAGAAGAAGATACTCTCTCTTTATACCCTCTTACTTTAGAGAAAACCAGTATGGATAGTAGTAGTCTAATGACATCTTTAATGGAGGCTAGTGTTCAAGAAGAAAATTCTGGTAATAAGATTTTTTCAAATAATATAATGTCTGATGTCCTATCTTCAATGGCCAAAAAACAAAATATAAACGATTTAAAGAGTTTTAAGGAATATATCGAAAGTGATAAATCAAATATAAAAGATTATGTAAGTGAGATAAGATACTCTTACAATTTAGAACTAAATATATATAAATCTGACTATGAGGAAAAAGTTACACAGGTAAATCCGAGTACAGTATTTGATAATTTAGGAATCGGAATGTCTACCGATATGGCAAGTTTTTCTCAAATGGGTGAGATGAATTCTTGGTCAGAACTATCCGATAATAAAGAACTATTAAACTCGCAATATGATGTAATCGTGGGTAAAATGCCTAGTAAATATGATGAAGTCGTACTCGTGTTAGATAAAAATAATCAAATAAGTGATTATGCACTTTATTCACTAGGTTTCTTAGACCAAACCGAACTAAAAAACAGTTTTCAAAAGATTATGAATGGTGAGGAAATCAAAGAAAAAGAAACTATCACTTATGATTATGATGATATTTTAGGTCATAAATTCAAATTATTACTCAACACTGATTATTACGAAAAAGTCGGTAATATTTGGGTCGACAAAAGAAATGATAAGAAATTCATGAAAGAACGCCTCGATAAAGCGGAGAATATCGAGATAGTAGGTATTATTAAGATAAACGAGAACTCTTCGATTTCAACGACAGGCGTAATTGGCTATACTAAAGAATTAAAAGAACATGTCATAGATACAATAAATCAAACCTCTATTGCTAAGGAGCAAAAGAAAAATCCTAAGGTAAATGTGTTTACTGGTCTAGAATTTTCAACAGGTGAATTCAACATGAATAACCTCTCTAAGGAAGAACAAAAATATCTCGCTTCACTTTCACAAGAGGAACTCGCTAAAGTGATTGCACAATATACTGAAAATTCTTCACAAACATATGAAAGTAATCTTTTAAAACTCGGAATAGTGGATTTAGAAGACCCAGCATCTATTTTACTCTACCCTAAAGATTTTGAATCAAAAGATAAAATTGCCGAAATAATAAGTGAGTATAATGAAACTAGAGATGAAAGTTCACAAATAACTTATACTGACATAGTTGGGGTAATGATGGATTCTGTGACGACAATTATTAATGCAATCAGTTACATCTTAATGGCATTTGTAAGTATATCTTTAATAGTTTCATCTATAATGATTGCCATTATTACTTATATTTCAGTAATTGAGAGAACAAAAGAAATCGGAATTTTAAGAGCGATTGGTGCTTCTAAAAAAGATGTATCTAGAGTATTCAATGCAGAAACTTTTATAGAAGGTCTATTTGCAGGTGCTCTTGGTATAATGGTTACACTTCTTTTAAATATACCAATTAATATGATTATAAAGAGTATTACAGGAATATCTGGATTATCACAATTGCCTCCAGTTGGGGCTATTATACTGGTAATCATCTCTATAATCTTAACACTTGTCGCTGGACTTATCCCATCTAGAATGGCAAGTAAAAAAGATCCAGTTGAAGCACTTAGAAGTGAATAAAACAGGCTATCGAAAGTTAAGCGATTAATTTTCGAAAGTCTTTTTTTATTTTGTGGTGTTCGATAAAAATAATAACTTTTAAGCACATGGTATTTATTAAATTAATTTAGAAAAAATGGCTGTTAAAAGAAAAACTAAGCAAAAAAATTTAAAATTTAATTAAAAAAAAGCATAAAAGTATATGAGTAAATTCGCAAGTAAAAAAACTGACTATTTGGGAAAGTTTATAAATTTTTATTTAAAATAGTTGGAGTATAGATATTATAAAGGAAAAAATTTACCTATTCAAAATAAAAAACTATCAAAAATCATACAAACTTCTGATAGTTTCTTTTTATTGCTTTTTATTATCGTATCTTATAATTGAGATAATAATAGATATTAATGTTAAAACATTAGATACACTAAACATATATGCTTTAACAATTATATCATAAACCAACCATAATGATTGATTTGCGAACATTATTTTTCTGATGTTGGATTCCTCTTTAGTACATACAGTTGCACAGAATAATAATGCACATGCTATTGGTATAATATCTAATAACCCTTTATAAGTTATTAATCCTAACCCTATATTTACAATAACATAGATTATAATTATATAAATTGGTACTTTCTTATTTTTATTATCAAATAAATAATTAATGAATGTTTCTAATACAGCAAAAAAGGAGATTAAACTTCCTGTGATACTTCCAAGAAATAAAAAAGTTA
>JAZQJK010000095.1:0-4159 GCA_045541615.1 Bacilli bacterium | reverse complement strand
AAAATCTATAAATTCTTTTCTTGTTAGATTCAAAATGATTAAAAGAGAAAGTTCCTTTAAGAGATTTACAAATATCAGAAGTAACAACAGATTCAAAATCCATCATACCTAATAACTGAAGGAAGAATATTAAGATGGGTTTTAGATATATTTGGATAAAAATCTTTAATTAAATTAGAAATTTTAGTAGAAATTTCATCTTGAGTATTATATAATTTATACATGTGGCACCTCTTTTATTTTTTGTTACAATTAAATTATACAAAAAGTGCCACATAAAATCGAGAATAAAACGAGAAGAGAGGAGGGAATATAAAAACATCTCTTTTCTTATTTAAAAAAACTGTCCATAGGTAAGCATACCGCGATGCAAACGACAGCCTATAGAAAAATGAAAAGATACCAAAATAAAATATGGCATCTTTTTTCTTTTTTTCTACGCCACTTTACACATAAAATGCTACTTTGCTTTTTAAAATAAAAAAAATGTACTATAATAAATTTGTAGGTGATTACTATGTCAGAACTTTTAGAGAGTTTAGGTACATTTATAACAGCGCTTTTAGATTCACTTGGGATATATGGGCCACTTCTCGGTAGTGTATTCATCTTAATTGAATCCATTTTACCGATTTTGCCACTTTCAGTATTCATAACACTTAACTTCTATGCATTTGGTAATATATTTGGGTTCTTTATCTCATATATTCTCACAGTAATAGGGTGTAATCTCGCGTTTTATATCAGTAGAAGACTTCTTTCTAATAGAATAGACTACTTAACTAAAAGATATGATGAGAATAAGCTTCTTAAAATGATAAAAAGATTTTCAGAGATAAAGTTTCACAATCTCGCAGTTTTAATGGCCTTTCCATTCACACCGGCATTTTTAATAAACATAGTAGGTGGTATCAGTGAGATGTCTCATAAAAAGTTTTTATTCTCATGTATCATTTCAAAACCTTTTATGATTTACTTTTGGGGATATCTAGGTGTAACTTTAATCCAAAGTTTTACGCATCCAGAGTATTTAGTGAAAATAATAATAATGCTCGTAGTTGCATATGTCGTGAGTAAACTCATCAGTAAAAAATTTGATTTAGAATAGAGGAAATTTTATGCAGTATATAATTATAGTATTATTAATAGTAGTTATCATTTTACAAATAATAGGTCTTTTAAAAAGAAATAATAATCTTGATGTAGTAGATAGGATGAGTGCGCTTGAAAAAAATTTGACTAAAGATATCGGGGACTTTAAGTTCGAATTTTCTAAATCTTTGCAAAGTGATTTTGATAAACAGAGTGAAGTTTTAGAGAGAAGACTTGCTCAGATAAATGATAAAGTCAATGAGAGACTCGATACTAATTTTGAAAAAACTAATAAAACATTTACGAGTGTCCTAGAGCGTCTTAGTAAAATAGATGAGGCCCAAAAGAAAATAGACGGTCTATCTACTGATATAGTGAGTTTACAATCCATTCTTACTGATAAAAAGACACGTGGTATATTTGGAGAGACTAATCTAAATATGATTTTGTCGAGTGTATTTGGTGAGAAAAACGATGCGATTTACAAAATCCAATATTCACTTCCAAATAACACGATATGTGATGCAATGCTCTTTGCTCCAGCATCACTCGGAAAAATTGCGATTGACTCTAAATTTCCTCTCGAACATTATGAACAAATGGTCGATACAAACCTCTCTAAAACTGAAAGAGAAATCGCGACTAAAATGTTTAAATCCGATGTTAAAAAGCATATCGATGCGATAAGTACAAAATACATCATAAACGGTGTTACTTCACCACAAGCAATAATGTTTTTGCCAGCCGAGGCGATATTTGCTGAGATAAATGCATATCATCCAGAACTTTTAAATTATGCTTATTCAAAAAGAGTATGGATTACGAGTCCTACTACTCTTATGAGCACTTTAACTATAATTGGCATGGTTATTAAAGACATGGAAAGAGATAAATATGCGAAAATCATACACACTGAATTATCTAAATTGGGAGTTGAGTTTGGTAGATACAAAGAAAGATGGGACCACTTATCAAAGTCAATCGAAACTGTCAATAAGGATGTATTATCGATTCATACGACAACTGACAAAATAACTAAACGTTTTGCTGAGATAAATAATGTAGATATAAAAAAAGAAAATCTAATAGATTATGGCAAAGAATAAAATGGAGATTGAAGAAATCAGTCTTCCGAATAGAAAATATTTGTAGTTAATAGGAGTATCTTCTAAGATGCTCTTTATTTGAGTGTGAATTGATAATCCACCAAATGAGCACGCAAGGAGTACATAGGGTAAGTAATTATCTAGTTTCAAACATTCATTTATGGCATTTGTCATCTCTAAGAAAACTTTAAATACTATAGGAGTGTCAAATAATAAATCTAAAAGTGTGATAACTACGCCATATAGACAGATAATTCCTAGAATTAGAATTAAAACATTAAAACCTTTGCGGATAGATTTTTCGATGCACTCTGAAAAGGCTAAAGTCTCAAAATCTCTTGGAATGTGTTTTTCAAAGACAAAGAACTTTTTAGAGAAAAGTGCGATTATCAAATTCATCAAATATATGTAACCGAGTATAAAAATTGCTTCATTCATAAATGGGATTATTCCAAATATGAAAAGTGGGTTAGGTGAATAGCAAAATAATAAAAGATGATTTGCTTCTTTTTCATTTATATAGCCTGAACTGTAAAACTCGGATATATACTTAGCATTCGAGGGAGAACCGAGTAAATGACTTATCACAATTAAAAACATTCTATTGGATTTAAAAATCTTAAAAAGTACTTTTGAAAGTCCATAGTTTATCAGTAAATCTACAATTAAGTACATCGAGAACATAAACGGAACTAAATTGTAGAACCAAAGTTTACAAGAAGAAATTATACTCATCTTAACATCAGTATTGAACTTAAAGAGAAGTATAAAAATCATCAATAATATTATGAGAATTAAATTATTATTTTTCTTCATCAATAAAATATATGACAAGTCATTCTAATTTTTTTCATAAAATTCTTAAATTTGATATAATATATTAAGGCATGGTGATTTAGATGTTTTTAAAATTTATAAATTTTATTAAAGATAATTTGGGGTATTTCATATTTTTGATTTTTTTCTATCTTTTAATGACTTATGAACTCCCATATGTGATATATACTCCTGGTGGTTCTATCGATATGAGTGAAAGAATTGATGGAAAAAATCTCTATGATGAGAGTGGCTCATTTAGTATGACTTATGTAAGCATGGTTAGAGGTAGTGCTCCATTTCTCGCACTGTCGTTTGTCATCCCGAACTGGGACATCGTGAAAACAGAGGCAATAACGTACGATGGTGATAATATAGAAGAGACTCTTGAAATAGATAAGATTTATATGAGAGAGGCAATAAGCAATGCAGAAGGTATCGCGTATAAACATGCTGGTATTTCGTATCAAGAAAAAGCAGTACACAACATAGTGACATATGTTCTTGAGGATGCAAAGACTAATTTAAAATACGGCGATGAAATAATAAAAATCGACGATTCTAATTACAGTACGCTTTCTGAATTTCAAGAATATGTCGGAACTAAAAACATCTCTGATAAAATAGAGATAACTTATGTAAGGGATGGAAAAACATATATAGATGTTGCTGAAGTCATCGATTTAGAGGGTACTCCTAAAGTTGGAATAAGCATTGCTACTGTGATAGACTATGAAACCGATTTTGACATTAGTGTTAAAACTAAATCTAGTGAATCTGGTCCTTCAGGTGGGCTCATGACGACTTTAGCAATTTATAATCAAATAACAGAAGAAGACATAACAAAGGGCCTCAATATAATGGGTACTGGTACAATCGACAAAGATGGAAATGTCGGTGAAATCGGAGGAGTCAAATATAAAATTTTAGGTGCGGAAAAAAATGGAGCAGATGTATTCATCTGCCCTAAAGAAAATTATGCTGAAGCCCAAAAAGTGATTGCCGAAAAAAATTTAAATATTAAACTTATTTCTGCAAAGACATTTGATGAAGCTATAGAAAAACTTAAAAAAATATAAAAAAATTAGGAACCATTCCCCCTGAGGATGGTTCCTTTAAAAAAGAATAAAAAGGGGTTGGCTAGT
>JAZQJK010000094.1:0-7376 GCA_045541615.1 Bacilli bacterium | reverse complement strand
ATTTGATTTGTGAGTTCCGGCTTAAATGCAAAAAACGCAAGTATACCTACGGTTATACTAACTAAAAATAATGAAATAGTAAACTTTACTACAAAATTATTTTTTAAAAATTTCATGTTTTTCCCTCACTAATTATATTAAATACTTTAAATTTTATGAAAAGTTTAGTATAATTGATTTTGATGAGGTGAAAACATGGCTTACAAAGCTAAGAAAAAAACAAATTTAGCGACTAAAATATTCATTTGGTTCATGTTTATTGCTATGTCATTGAGTTTTTTAGGACCAATATTATATTATATTTTAGTTGCAATTTAAAAGTGCCATTTTGATGTACCTCCCATTTAGGAGACATCGAAAAAGGCACTTTTATTTTACTTCAAAATATGTTTTTTCATAATATTCTTTAAGTGGATAGTCCACTTTTTTTAAATTCTCTATAAAGGCATTTCTATCATACTTTATATCATGTTTTTCTATTTTAATCTCGCCATTATCATATGTGAGAAGCGTATAATGTGTCAGTTCATCTTTACTGCAACCAGAACTGCCAACCGCATAAAATCCATCAGATATCGGCAAATTTAAATCGTGTTCATGTCCGAATATTACATAGTCAGCACTGTTATAATATTTTATAATACCATCGATGCCTCTTTCTTTTAAGTAGGCGAGATTTAGAAATTTGCCATCGCTTCCATATAGGAAGTGTGAAAATTGAATCTTATATTCTCCTAGTTCTATTACGTATTTTTCATCCCAAGAACGAATAAAATCTAAGTGTTCATCCGACAATTGAGATTTAACCCAATCGAGGTGTTCTATTTCAGTTTTAGTTTTTATTTCTGTATTTGCACCATTTAACAAGAAATATTCGTTATTTCCTAGTATGCAAGTTACATTTTCTCTATTTAAAATATCTATACATTCACTATTAAATGCACCCTTACCCACTGCATCACCTAAAAATACGACTTCATCGATATCGAGTTTTTTACTCTCTTCCATAATCGTTTTTAGTGCTTCATTATTCCCGTGAATGTCGCTGAAAATCAGCATTTTATATTTCTTATTTATTTTTTTCATCACAACTTTTTACTCCTTTACTATATTAATTCTATTTAAATTATATCATGTAAAAAGTTATAAGTAAATCTCACAAAGTTTTAAATTACTTAAAAAAGTGCCACTTTACGTAGCACGATTAATTTTCGCCCTCTTCGAGCATTTTTACAATACTTATACCGTATCCGGATGAAGGGTTTGAAACTACGACATGAGTTACTGCTCCGTATATAACTCCGTTTTGCAAAATAGGACTACCACTCATACCCTGAACTATTCCGCCGGTTTTTTCTAAAAGTCTCTCATCAGTCACATCGAAGTATATATTCTTGATTTCACTGCCTACATCAATTTTAGTTATCTCTATTTCAAATTTTTCTATTTTTTCATCTTCTAGAACAGTATAAATAAAAGCTTTCCCTTTTTTTAGAGTTTCTATTTTACCAACTTTTGTTAAATCGACATTCGGCAATTTATCTTCATATTTTCCATATATTCCCACTCGCGTGTTTTTTAGAATATTTCCATATGTAGCACTGGAATAAAATTTTGCATTTTTTCCACCTGGTGTACCTGCGACACTTCTATCGATACTGGTGATGCTACTTCTAAAAATCGAGCCAGTTTTAACTTCTACCCGAGATGATGTGTTGCTCTCGATTATCTCATGTCCGAGTGCACCATATATTAAAGTATTGGGGTCTATATAAGAAATTGTACCGATTCCAGTTATATTACTTTTAACGTATAATCCCGTTTTATATGTCCCATTTTCATAATACAAATCTATCGTAGTTTTAATCGTTTTATCATCTCTTACCACGGTTAGTTCCACTTTACCATCTATCATCTCTTTTTCAATTGCAGTAACTAATTCATCAACAGTTGTAACACTTGTAGACCCTACTTTTATTATTCGGTCTTTTGCTTTTAATTTAGTACTTCCTTTATTATATTTTCCATCGACTTTGTAAAAACCGACTATCATTATTCCATCAGTATTTATCTCAATTCCTACACTTTGTCCACCGGGTATTATATATTCTGAATAAGCCAAAGTGTTTATAGGTAATAATAAACTTGCAACGGTTATCATATATTTTGAAATATTTTTTATCATGATAAAATCACTTCCTCATATTTATTTTGTATTAAAAAAGACAAATTATTTTGTCAATATTTGCCATTTCAATTATTCACTTTGAGGAGTAAAATCTTCTAAGGTATTATTATCTCTTAGTATTTTATTGACTCTTTCAGTCGCATCGTTTAGCTTGTCTCCACATATTTTTGCAAGAGCCATACCTTCAGAGTATTTATTTATAGCGTTATCTAAATCGATATTACCACTTTCTAATTCCTTGACTATGATTTCTAATCTCGTTATAGCCTCTTCAAAACTCAAATTTTGTTTATCTTCCATATCAATTCTCCTTTATTTCTTTAATTTCTGCAATAGCACTACCACAAGAGAGTTTTATGTTTACATGGTCGCCTAGTGCTAAATCTTTAGCAGTTTTTACCATTTTATCATTTAAACTGACCACTGAATACCCCTTTTTTAGCACAGCGAGAGGATTTAGTAGTTCTAATTTATTTAATAATAGGTCATATTCTTTTCTCTTATCTTCGACTATATACTGTGGTTCAGTTAAAACCTGTTTACTTTTTAAAGTATTAAACATAATCTCACAGTACTCGGTTTTTTTACGTACTGATAATTGAAGTCTTTTTTCTAAATTTAAAATTTTTTGTTTATCTTTATCGTAAAATGCGAGTGGATTTTTAAGTGCGTAAGAGTTTTTTAGCGTATCTAGTCTCTTTTTATCTAATATTATTTTTGACTCGAGTACTCCTAACAATTTATCAATTAAATTAGATAATTTTTGCTCTTTAACCTCATATATACCGAGTGGATTTTTAAGTACGTATGAATTTTTAAGTGAATCCAATTTTCTTTTATTTAATATCAAATTTTTGGAGATGTTTTCTTGCAGACGGATTTTTAAATTGTCTATATTTTTAAGACAATCAAATATATTTGGTACTGCCATCTCTGCCGCACCGGTTGGAGTTGGAGCTCTTAAATCTGCCACAAAATCCGCGATTGTGAAATCGACCTCGTGTCCCACTGCACTGATTATAGGTATTCGAGATTCAAATATTGCACGGGCGACGATTTCTTCATTAAAGGCCCACAAGTCCTCAATGGAGCCACCACCTCTACCAACTATTAGAACATCTAGGTCATATTCTTGTGCTTTTTTTATATTTTCGACTATAGAATACTTTGCCGATTCACCTTGTACGAGTGCAGGAAATGTTATAGTTTCACATATCGGATATCTGCGTTTAATCGTGCTTAGTATATCTCTTATTGCTGCACCAGTCGGAGCGGTTATTATACCTATTTTACTTGGATATTTTGGGATGGCTTTTTTATATTCGGGTTTAAAAAGCCCTTCACGTTCTAGTTCTTTTTTAAGTTTTTCATATGCTATATAGAGTTCTCCTACACCGTCAGGTTGCATCTTAGTGATGATTATTTGGTATTTACCAGTAGCTTCATAAACTGTGACTTTACCTTCTGCAAAGACTTTAGTCCCCTCTTTCGGTTCAAAGACTAAGGAAGATGCATTTTGAGAAAACATAATCGCACTTATAACACTGGTCTCATCTTTTAAACTGAAATAGATATGTCCTCTTGAGTGAATTTTACAATTACTAATCTCACCCTTTAAGTATACCCTATCTAAATGTACATCGGCTTCAAACTTTCTTTTTAGGTAGTTGTTTAAAGCACTTACTGTGATGTAATTAGCCATTATATTCTTCCTTGACGAGTTTATCTAAAACGGCATTTATCATCTTTCTCACTGAGTCATCGCTATATTTTTTGGCGAGTTCTACTGCCTCGTTTATGATAACAATTCTAGGAGTTTCTGTATATAAAAGTTCATATATACTCATCCTCAATATACTTGCTCCAGTCTTGTCAAGTCTATTTATATCCCAGTTTTCTAGATGTTTATTTGCTATTTCATTTAATGTATCATAATATGTGTTGACACCGTAGACAACTTCTCTTACAAAGTCATTATCTATCTCTAAATTTTCAGATATCACATCATCTATGACATAATCAATTCCGCTTTGTTTATAGATATCTATTTGATATAAAATCGTCATTATTTTAACTCTTAATTCACTTCTAGTTAGTTGCATAAAAAATCACCTGTTCCTAGTTAACAATTATAACAAAAAATGGACATATAGTCCATTAATTTATTTCCAAAATTTGAATATCATATGAGCCATTTGGACTCTCAACACTTACGATTTCTCCAACTTTTCTATTGAGTACTGCTCTACCTATTGGAGATTCATTTGAAATTCTATTTTCAAACGGATTTGCTTCAAGTGACCCAACGATTTTATATTCTTCGATGTCATCATCATCTATATAGCAAATTTTTACTGTTGAACCTAGTCCTGCAAGACCATCTTGTGCCTCTTCGATAATTTTAGCATGCTCGAGCATATATTCAAGTTCTTTAATTCTCGCTTCTAAAACAGCTTGGTCATTTCTTGCTGCATCGTAGTCAGCATTTTCTGATAAATCGCCTTGAGCACGTGCATCTTTAATTGCTTCGATGACCTCCGGTCTTTTAACTGTTTTTAATTCATTTAATTCGGCTTCTAAATTTAGAAAACCTTCTGATGTCATAATACATTCATCTTTTTTTGGCATAAAAATCACCTTTCAAAAATTTATTTTTTGTCATAAATATTGGCCCCATATCTGAAGCCTAGATAAGAATACTACAATTCTTTGAAAATGTCAAATGTTTTTACACGCATTATACTGTATTTTTCACAATTTTCAGGTACTCTTATTCTCACTATATCTTTTGGTTTGTTGCAAATGTCAACTGGATTGCCGTCGATATCATATATTTCCTCTATAACGAACTCAAAATCTTCCATTGTAGGTCCAAAAATCTGTACGGTATCGCCCTTCTTGAAGTAATTTCTAACCTCAAGTGTTATAAAGTCATCATGTGATTCTAGAACTAAACCGAGAAAATCTTGATTCGATTTTTCTTCCCGACCATTGAAATACTGTTCATTATAACCGGGAATACCTCGATAAAATTGACTTACCGATTCCCTATTTGCAACACGATTAATTATATTAGTCGCATAAACAATATATTCATGTGTTAGAGTCTTTTCTTTAATTTTATCGAGCAATTTTCTATAAGTATGTAAAACTGTCGCGATGTAATAGATTGAGCGCATTCTTCCCTCTATTTTTAGTGAGTTTACTCCATCATCTATCATGCTTGCAAGTTCAGTCGTCATGTTTAAGTCCTTTGGCATCATCTCGAACATCTGCCCGTTTTCGGTATTAAATGTCCATCTACAAACCTGAACGCACCCTCCACGATTTGAATCTCTATTAGTCGAGTAGTTAGACATGACACATCTTCCACTCACACTCGTACACATCGCACCTTGCACGAAACACTCGAGGTCTACACCAGTTTCATCTTTAATTCGAACGATATCATCTTTGGATGCCTCTCTAGCAAGAACGATTCTTTTTACCCCTTGTTCAATATAAAATTTGGCAGCACGAGAATTAAGGGTACTTGCCTGTGTACTCAAGTGAACTTCTAAATCGATACCACTATTCTTAATAGTTTCAAGCACTACTGGGTCAGAAGCTATCACTGCATCTACTTTAGCATCACATAAAAATTTTAAGTACTCTTCTAAATTTTCTAAATCTTCATTGTGAAATACGATATTAACAGTAACATAGACTTTTTTTCCGAGATTATGAGCATACTCAGTGCATTCTAGAATTTCTTCTCGTGTAAAATTAGTTGCATTTGCACGGAGACTGAAATTTTTTCCGCCAATGTATACTGCATCAGCACCATATAAAAGTGCAAATTTGAGTTTTTCTTTATCACCCGCGGGACTTAGTAGTTCAATCATTTGATATCACCTACCTTGTAAATTGTCTTTTTATTTAGAAAACCATCGGTCGCATCTGGAATCATTTCCCCTAATATCACACTTCTAACAGTATTAAAGCTTAAATCGTTTGCAAAAACTAAATAGAATTCAATTTTTTCTTCTGGCAAGGATTCCATGAGAACGCGATAATCGGATATTTTGCTATTAAATACAGCAGTACCAAAATAATTTTCTTTTAAAATAAAATTTGATTTGAAGATATTTTCTTCTATAGTAAGTTGGCTATTCGGTTCGTTATTAAAATGTCTATTAAAATTACTCACGAGATTTCTTCTTGAATACATTATCAAGGGGTAACCAAAAGTATTTAGTATGAGTGGTTTAGTACTTTTATCTACTATTTCAATTATCTCCTCTTTTGTGATGTCTGTACTGATAACTAAACTGTCAAAATGTTTTAACCAAAAATTTATCGTTTCATAGTTGTTATTTAAATGATTTTGAAAATTTATAAGTTCATATCCTTTGCCCTTTAATTCGTAATATAAACCTATATCTTCGATTACAAAACCTTTGACGTTTTTAGGTATTTTTAAATTCAAAAATTCGTCTATATCTTCATCTGTTAGCACTCTATTTGCTAAGATATATACATTTGCATCTATTTTGGAAATTTCTTCAAAAGAAAAAGAATCATATCCTATTGTATAGTTCTCTAGAGGCACTAGAAAGTGTGATATCCCTAGTTCTTTATATCTATCGATATCCTCTAATTTATCTATGCATAATAATATTTTATCTTCTCTCATCATTATTTTTATAACTGATACTAAGTCCATCACCTATATCATAAAACTTAGTAGTATACTCCCTATTTGATTTTAAAAATTCTATATAGTTTTCTAGTTTAGTTACAAGACCGTTTAAATTTTTAGACATATCTGGCGTTCTATTTCCGACGAGTCCATGGAATTTTAAGTTATCAGTTATGATAACACCGTTTGGACTTAAATAATGACTGAATTTTTCAAAAAATTTGATGTATTGTCCTTTTGCAGCATCGATAAATATGAGGTCATATGTTCTACCGACTAGGTTGACATTCAAAGCATCTTGGAATACGACCTCTATACGCTTTTCTAACCCGCATTTTTTGACATTTTTAATAGCTTCCATGTACCTTTTTTCATCTCTTTCGATAGTAGTGAGCGAGATATTTTCATCCACACTTGCCATTAAAATTCCACTGTAACCGATGGCTGTACCTATCTCTAGGATGCTTTTAACATTGTTCAATTTAATATATTTCATTATGAATTTAA
>JAZQJK010000093.1:0-14840 GCA_045541615.1 Bacilli bacterium | reverse complement strand
TTTAATGGAACACGAAACGCATCTTGATGCGAGCACGATGTTCTCCTTTTATTTTACTTTCAGGGGGTTTATGAAAGGAGTGATTGATTATGATTAGAGATATTCTTTTTATAATTAAGATGTTACTTTTTATAATAATTGCACTTCTTTTGAAGTTTGTGATTTTATAAGAAATAAAAAGCACGGCTCGTACCTTGATTGATACGGGTCGTGTTAAACCTACAAGGAGAACACACTCGCATCAGCTGGGTGCGTTTCCTAAATTAATTATATAAAATTTTACATAGATTAGCAAGAAGAATTTTATTTGCTTTCACGATATGCGATTAAATACTTCTTCAAATTGGTAGCGATGTTTTCAGGAATGATTTCAGATAATTCTTCTATACTTGCCTCACTCATGTTTTTAACGCTTCCGAATTTCTTTATAAGTGCTTTCTTCCTCTTTTCACCGAGACCTTCAATGTTATCTAAAAGACTGGATATAGACCCTTTACTTCTTATTTGCCTGTGGTAACTAATAGTGAATCTATGTACTTCATCTTGTAGTCTAGTTAAATAATGAAAGAGATTAGAAGTTCTATCTATTTCAATCGTATTTAAATTTTCATCTATTAAATCATTTGTCCTGTGTTTATCATTTTTCTTTAAACCTATTATAGGAATTTTTAAATTAAGTAAACTCAGTATTTCCTTTGCAGCATTGAGTTGTTTTTCACCACCATCTAACACTATTAAATCTGGTCTTTCTTGGTTTTCGGTTATCATTTTAAAGTATCTCCTATAAATTACTTCTCTCATAGTATTATAGTCATCGTTCTTTTCAAGACTGATTTTAAATTTTCTATAATCGTTTTTAGATGGTTTACCATTTTTAAATACAATCATGCCACTTACCGAGTATTCACCAAAAAGATTCGAATTATCAAATACATCTATCCTATATAGTGAATCCAATTTTAATAGTTTTCTCAATTCCTCATTTGCGAGTTCAGTTTTTTCCTCATCGCGTTTTATTTTCTCAAATTCATTCTCGAGTGATATTTTAGCATTAGTGTACGCGAGTTCCAGGATGTTTTTTTTCTTACCCCTAAGCGCATATACGAATTTCATATCCAGTGCCTCCGATAAAAGACCAGCGTTTATATCACTATTTACTATAACTTCATACGGTTTTTCATTTTTAACATAGAACATTGCAATGAATGACTCTATCTCACCTATGTAGTCATCTAATATTGGAAATATCTCATTTTTGTTGCCGAGAAGTTTACCATGTCTTATAAAGAAAACATTTACACTGACATAACCATTTTCAACATAGAAATTAATCACATCTCTATCGACTAAATCATTTAGTTCTACCTTTTGTTTTGCGAGGACAAAAGTCATATAATCGAGTTCTTTCTTTAATTCGAGTGCTGATTCGTAGTTCAAATTTTCACTATGAAAGTTTATCTTTTCCATGATTTTCTCTCGTATAAGTGAGTCATTTCCTTTTAAAAAAGATATTATCTCTTCTTCCATATTTTTAATTTCTTTTTCATCAACATCTTTAACACAGTAACCTAAACATTCTTTTATATGATAGTAAAGACATACTTCGTTTGGACATCCCTCGCATTTTTTTAAAGGGTATAATCTATTTATCAAATTAACTATTCTTCTAGCTGCGTACTGGTTTGGAAATGGTCCGAATAATTTTCTATCTTTCTTTTTCTTGATGTTTAAATATCTCACTATTTTAAGGCGTGGATAAGGCTTTTGGATATATTCGATATAAGGATAACTTTTATCATCCCTAAGTAATATATTGTATTTTGGGTCATATTTTTTTATTAAATTTAACTCTAGTATGAATGCTTCATTTTCTGTTGAGGTCACAATGTACTTAAAATATGCAATTTCACTTACCAATTTTTTTGTTTTACCAGTGACTCTTCCTGTAAAATAAGAGGATAATCTATTTTTTAAATCCTTTGCTTTACCAACATAAATCACTATATCGTCCTTATTGTACATCTGATAACTTCCCGGAAGATGAGGAACCAATTTTAATTCTTCTTTAAACATATTGCATCACTAAAACAATTTTACTAGATTTGATTTGAAATGTCTACAACATAATATAGAGGTTTTTGTATTATTTTCTCGTAATTTAAGGTATAATCATGTATGAATGAGGTGCTTATGGAACTTTTAAATGAAAACACAATTGAAATAAAGAAATCTAAGTTTATCGCTTATTTATATAAAATAGATTCTGAAGAAGATGCTAAGAAGGTACTCGATATGTTATGGACTGAACATAAGAAAGCAAGACACATTCCGTATGCATATAAACTTATCAATACCGCGAGAAAAAGTGATGATAAAGAACCACATAATACCGCAGGGCTTCCGATTTTAAATGTGCTTGAAAGGGAGAATCTAAGTAACACAATGATAACGGTTGTGAGATACTTCGGTGGTGTAAAACTGGGTGCAGGTCCACTTTTAAGGGCATATTCACAAGCAGCAAATAGTGTTTTTAAAGATTGGTACGAAAAAAATCGCTGAAAAGGCGATTTTTTAATTATTGAAAATCTTGATTTTAATAGATTTTACTTTTGCAGTATAAGTGACAGTTAGGTTATCACCTTCGACTTGTACTGGGACTTCATGTGTACCTGGGCCGTATCCACTTAAATCGACATAAGCACGTATTGAAGTGTTTTTAATATTTTCGAGGACATTTGAAACGCCTTTAACGATTACAGTACAAGAAGTATCTTCTTGATTTACTGTAGTTGCTCCATATGCAGAACCCAAGTTTCTCGTCTCAATAGATATACCTTCAAATTCTAGTGTAGTCTCACTTGCAACTTTTAGTTCAACCGTTGTCGTTCCTTCACTCATGTATCTCACACCACTTGGCTTAGTTAGTGTGACGTTATATTTTTTATCCTCACTTAGTCCATCGACATCGATTTCTGCTGCAATGTAACTCAGTTTACTAATCGCCGCTTGGTCACCATAGACTCTCACCGATGTAACACTTGATACAGCAGTTGAAATCGCATAACCCTTCGCAAACTCTCCGACTGGTACTACCTTAACAGGTAAATCGACATAATATGAATCGACTTTAATAGTAGCACTTGCAGAATATGGTACTATTTCGACATTTTCAACTACTTTACCATTTTCATCATATGCGAGCATTGGAAGTGAATCGACTGGATATGTACCAGATTCTTTTAAATCTAGAGTAGTAACATCGATAAGTGCCTTAACGGTAGCAACTCTCTCAAGAGTCTCTTTTGACCCCTTAACGTATACTTCACTCTGTTTTAATTCGACTTCACTGACATTTAGCTTACTATCCAATTTATCTTGATTTAATAAATCGTATGTAAGAGTTTTAACAGTTGATTCTTTTTCACTTATTTTAACCCTAACACTCGATGGGTCCAATTTATAAGATATAGACTCCACTGAGTGATTGTATTTAAATTTTACAGTGTATTCTCCAGTTTTATAATCACTTAAATCTAATACGATTTTATGTTCTCCTAACTGTTTTGCTAGGTATAAGTCACTTTTTCTTCCCATGAGAATGATATCTACAGTCTCAGGAATACCCTCGACGACATATTTTTCCTCATTGTAGATTACAGTTACTGGTTGGCTTGAGAGTATTTCACTTTCATTTTCTACTAAATTTACTGCTTTACTGTCTATGAGTAAAAATGCAAAAACTGCAATAAAGAGTGAAAACACTATCAAAGAATGTGGTTTATTTAGCATTCCATCGAACATGCCACCATTTTTTTTGAGCATTTTGTTAAATCTATACACTAATCTACTGAGTGGGGTTACGATTAGTTTATCTAGAAAATTATATATTAAAGTAAATATTTTTATTATTGAATTAAGTATTTTCTTAATCATTTTCTTCACCTCTTTCATCAGCGGCATAGAAAATTTCAGTCTTCGGTACTAGTTCGTTATAGAGCATTTTTTTGAATTCTTCTAAAGTCAAATTATAATTCATTGTACCATTTACAGCAATACTTATCTTACCGGTTTCTTCACTCACGATTAATACGATTGCATCGGATTCCTCAGATAATCCAAGCGCTGCTCTATGTCTCGTTCCAAGACTTTTGTTCAGTTTATTATCCATACTCGTCTTGAATACGCATCCTGCACATGTCACCTTTGTTCCTTGAATGATAACTCCACCATCATGAAGAGCACTATTTGGGTAAAATATCGATTCTATTATTTGGCTTGAAAGGTCTGCATATATCTTAGTTGCTGGTGTTATATATTCTTGTAAAGAAACGTTTCTTTCGATTGCAATAAGAGCACCAAATCTATTTTTCTTTAAATATTCAACTGCTTCCATTAATTCAGTGACAACTTTTTCTCTCTCATCACCTGTCAGCACCTTATGACGACCGAGCAACTGACTTCTTCCGAGTTGTTCGAGAACTGTCCTTATCTCAGGTTGGAATATTATTATGAGGGCAAGAGGTCCCCACATGATTACATACTCTAGAAGTAAACCAACTGTATAGAGATTTAATAAATTACTTAGAACTTTAATTATTATTATGAAGACGATTCCTTTAAAAATTAAAACCATCTTGATGTTATTTTTAAGATTTTTCAATAAAAAGTAAACCATATACCAGACGATACAAATGTCGATAATCTTAGTACATAGGCCTAAAACTGACGATAAAGTCATATATTTCCTCCTTAATTACTACCACATTATAACAAAAAACTAAAGGTATTTCTATAAAAATGCTGTGTTTAATTTTTAGAATTTTACTTTTTTTCAGCGGTTTTTATCTCTAAAGTAGGACTAACAGTTTGTTCAGGGGTCGAACCATCTTTTACACTTGCATTACTTTTTATTGTCGTTTTGTTTACAGTTTCGCCTATTTTTACGTTTTCGTTAAAGGTGGCAAGTGGTATATCTGCCATTTCCTCTTCTTTTTTTGAATACTCTTTTTTTAATTTTTCAGTTCTCGCTGAATCGACTATGTACCCTATAAGCGCTAGCACTAGTATTATTGCTACAAATACAAAATATATATAATTTTTTATTAAAAAGTCTATTAGTAATCCCATTTTTATTCCTTCTTTCTATTATTCAGGTATACTTGCAGATATTAAAGCATCTTTTGTAGTTGGAAGTAACTCGATATAAGTATTTCCATCATTGACCTTTAATTCTTCACCATTTTTAAGTTTGTAAATCGTTTTACTACTGCGCGATGATTTCTCCCAAGTTATCGGAATAGCTTTTCCTTCGCTTATATAATATCCTTCACCGCTTCCCGTGTTACTCATATTTAGCCTGCCATAAGCATCTCCTTTTATATTTGAGTAACCTACTTTATAGATGATTATATTTTTAGCCGAGAATTTTTCTTTTGAAGTAAAATCGACCATCTCAGTATTATTTTGTTTTTTATAATAAAGTTTTGTTTCCTCATCATAAGTCCATTTTGAATTATGAACACCAGAGAATTTTGCTTCGACGTATTTAGCATCGACTGCTCCCTCTATAGAACCCATATCTATACTATCGGCACTGTAATTAAGCAGAGGTTTAGTATCTGTAGTACTTCTATAACCGAGTTTTTCGGTAGCAGTTTTAAGCGAACTCATCTTGGTATAACCCTTGTGTTCGTATGCTGCTTTTACCGTGCTATCTCTAAAGAAATATTTGCCTTCATATGTTAAACCGTTTATGTTGTTTATTTTAAGACTAGAGATATCACTTCTTGCTTGGTCACTCCATCCCCAGTGGACATATATTGCATCATTTTCGAGCACGTAATCTAAAAAATAATGTCTTGAACTTCTTATACTTTGTATTTTTTCTACTTCCGAATCTTTAAATAAAGCAAGTTCTCTAGTAATGCCACCTTCTACGAGCATTTCATATACGATGTAAGCATCATTAAGTCCCGATTGATATTTCCAAACTGCACTGTTATTATTTATCATCACGGCATACGGCCTACTATTGCTCTCTAAATCTATAACTGTGACCTTTTTTTCTGGTTCCTTAGGAACATTTTCCTCGACTTTTGGTTTCTCTTCTTCATTTTGATGTTTGTCACCACCGCATCCTGTTATAAAAAGAAGAGGTGTTATTATTAGTAACAAAAGTTTGATATGTTTTAAATTTAATATATTTATACCGTTCATATAAGTCCTCCCCTATAATGATAACATTTTTTTTGACATAATACAAATTTTTCTGTATTATTTATGTAAGAGGAGTAACATTATGAAAAGGAAAAGTTTTTTAATTTATTTTTTATCTGGGTTTATACCCTTACTAATTTTTTTGGTATGTGCTTTTTTAAGTGAATATATACCTTTTGGAACTGAACTTTTAAATATATATGATTCGTTCACACAGTATCCGGGAATGCTTCTCGAATACAAAAATTTACTTTTAAGTGGTAACCTATTCTATTCTTGGAATGCAGGACTCGGTTTTAACTTTTTTGGCACATTAACTTACTATACCGCAAGTCCTTTAAATCTTCTATGTGTTTTTGCAAATACTGTGAATTACCCATTTTTCATCGCGGGTATGACTTATCTCAGGGTTTTCTTACTAGGACTAGCGATGTGTTTTTATTTAAAACATAAAAATGTACGTCCTTTGTATATCGTTTTATTCAGCAGCATTTATGCACTTATGGGGTATACGAGCAGTTATTATTACAACTATTTATGGATTGATTCTATCATAATGCTTCCATTTATTATCCATGGTCTTGATACTTTGATAGAAAAAAATAAACCGGGGTTTTATTTGGGAACTCTCGCCTTCACAATTTTAATAAATTACTATATAGGTTATATGATTTGTATATTTTGTCTAGTCTATTTTCTATATAAAATGGTTGGTAGAACTGATAAGAAGAAACTGTTTAAGACTTTTGCGATTTCATCTTTACTAGCGGGTCTTATCGGTGCAGTCGTGATAATACCTAGTTATTTTGCTTTGATGACCGGCAAAGCAGACCTCTATAGTACGACTGATTTCAGTGGAATAAATAGAAATGCTGCGACTTTTGTATATACTTTAACATCAGGCGCATATCAATCCGGAGACCAATCATATGGCCCAGCCCAAGTTTATTCGAGTATTTTGGTAGTCATTCTCACAATATTCTATTTTTTCAATACCAAATATTCTAAAAAACAAAAAATTGCGACTCTCGTTGTCCTATTATTCTTCTATTTATCATTCTCTGTAAACATTTTAAATTATGCATGGCACTTCTTTCAAAAACCGATTTGGTGGCAAAGTAGATTCTCGTTCGTGTTCTCATTTTTCCTGATAACTCTAGCAATAGATGTATTAGAAAATATCGATAAAACTAAAATTACGACAAAACAGCGACTCATCTTTATAGTTCTATTCATCGTGGCATGTATCGTTGGTGCATATTTTAAGTGGCAAGTTGTAAGTAACTTAGAGATGCTTTCATACGTCTATTTGGGTATAAGTATAATGTTATTTATAGAATTGATATTCCTCGTAGATAAAAAATTCTTCTTACCACTCATAGTTATGTTTACTTTTATTGATATCAGTTTGAATACTTTTAATGCAACGAGAAGTAATAGAAAACTCAATTCTTTTAGAAATTACTCTTTCCTAAAAGAGGATTTACCACCTTTGATAGAGGAATTAAATGCTGAAAATGATGGAAAATTCTATAGATTTGAATTGATGAACGATTATATTTCAAATGATGGAATGTACTTTAATTACCATGGTATAAATTATTTTAATTCTGTTCGTAATACGAGAGTCACTGATTTGATGGAAAAACTAGGAGTATATGTCGCGGATAGATGTCACATTACGATTAAAGACTTTGACCCAATCGTTTTAAGTCTATTGAACATCAAATATTTATATGGACATGACATGCATTATTTTAGTCAGAAAGATAACTCTTTGTATGAAAATCCATATCCTCTATCTATTGGATTTATGACTAATGAAAATATAAAAAGTACCAGTTTAGATGATAAAAAAACTCGTGAGAATTTGAGCAAAATTATAAACGATATGACTAAACAAAATCTCATGTTTTATAAATACTTCGGCTATGAGAACTTTACCTTAGAGGACTTATACCTCGATAATGATGAGAAGAAAATAAAATTTAGCACGGATACTAAGAAGGGATATGCCACTATGGAATTTGTAAGTGATGGACACTACTTATTGATACCAGCTAATGTCGGCAGAGAATTTTCTATTAATGATGAAGTAATTAGTAACCCGAATTACTATATTGAACTTAACGAAAATGATGATGTAAAAATCACATTTAAAGTAATCGGCGAACTAAATTTTGATAAACTATATTATTATCTCTTAGATTTAGATGCATATGAGAAAGCGATGAAAATTTTGAGTTCTAACTTAATGGAAGCAAAAGTAAATACGAATGGTCACATACTTGAAGGAAAAATAGATGTGACAAGTGATGAATTAAATTATTTATTTACGAGCATCGAGTATGAGGAAGGAATGACCGTATATGTCGATGGCAAAAAGGTCAAACCTGATATCTTGTTTGATGCCCTTATCGGATTAAAACTCGAAAAAGGAACACATGAAATAGTGATAGATTACATCCCAAAAGGTTTGATATCAGGTTCTATCCTCTCGGGAATATCCTTAGTTTTAAGCACTTTCTATTTACAAAGAACTAAAAAGAAACTATAATTGGTATAGGAGGGACAATATGAAATTAAGTGTGATTATTCCTGCATTTAATGAGGAGGAAAATATCGATAATATCTATAATGCGATTAAAAACGTATTCGTCGACATCAGTTTTGAGATGATATTTATAAATGACGGTTCTACGGATAAAACCGCGAAAGTATTAGAAAATGTTTTCAAGAAAGATAAAGAACATGTACGAGTTATAAATTTTAGTAGGAATTTCGGAAAGGATGCTGCTATATATGCGGGGCTCGAACACTCTAGTGGAGAATATACGGCGATTATCGATGCTGATCTAGAACAAAATCCAAAATACTTACTTGAAATGCTCGCATTTTTAGAAAAAAATAAAGATTACGACCAAGTTGCAATGACCATCAAGAAGAGAAAATCCGGGTCTAAAATAAAGAGGTTTTGTGCAAAGCAATTTTATAAAATCATAAATAAACTCAGCGATATAAAGTTCATCGAAGACGCAAGTGATTTTAGAATGTTTAGATGTAACGTTAAAGATGCAATTTTAAATTTACCAGAAAAAAATAGATTTTCAAAAGGCATTTTTAGTTGGATAGGTTTTAACACGAAGTGCATGGAATATGAAGTCGGCAAACGCACTAAGGGTGAAACAAAATTTAACTTTAAAAAGAGTCTCAGCTATGCCTTTGATGGAATTATAGGTTTCTCTATTAAACCATTAAAACTTTCCACTTATTTAGGATTACTAACTTCATTAATAGGATTTATTTACATGATTTATATATTAGTGACGACTCTTACAAATGGCAGAGACGCTCCAGGTTTTGCCACGATAGTTTGTTTAATTCTCATAATCGGTGGTATACAGTTATTATGTATTGGTATTTTAGGTGAGTATTTATCGAAAACTTTTATTGAAACAAAAAATAGACCAATCTATGTAGAGAAGTCTAAATTCGGTTTTGATGAGGAAATACTTTAAAAGGACACTTCGGTGCCCTTATTTTATTATTTCAAATAATTTATTTAAATCTTGTCTTTTAACTGGGTATTCCTCTCCAGTAGTCATGTTTTTAACTTTGAAAATTCCATTTTCTATTTCATCTGAACCATATACGATTACATAAGGTATGTTCTCTCTATTGGCATAATCAAAACTTTTTTTGATTTTTTTATTTTTCATCTCTAGTTCTACATTAAAGCCGAGTTCGCGTAGTTCATTAGAGAGTGCTAAAGATTCTACTTCTGTAGACATAGGTATTACGAATATGTCGATAAGAGACTTATTTTTAAACTCATCTCTTTGTTTTAAAATCTCGTATATACTAGATAATCCAAAACTAACTCCAACAGCAGGATATATTTCCCCATTTGAGATGAAGTCGGTTATCATATTATCATATCTTCCTCCACCACCTAAACTGCAAGTTATAAAACTGTTTTTTGCATAGACTTCAAATACGTTACCCGTATAATAATCTTGCCCACGCGCTAGTGATGATACAAACATGACGTTTTCACCCACTCCGAGTTTAGTTAAAATATCTTTAAGACTATTTACTTCCTCGAGTCCTTTTTTTATGAGAATGTTTTCTGTATTCAAGAAATATTCATTTAATTCTTCAAGTGAGTATTCAAAATATTTTAAGATGTTTTCACCTTGTGTTCTTGTGATATCTTTCTTTTCAAGTTCATCGAGCAATTCTTCTTTTGTCATCTTATCTAGTTTGTCAATTATAGTGACAACTGAAGTGATTACTTCTTCATCATTTATTCCTTGTTCTTTGATTAATCCACGTATTAAATTCCTACTATTATACTTGACATAGACATCAATTCCGAGTTCTTTATATCCTTTAAGCCAGAGTGTAATCAACTCTGCTTCAATCAGTTCACCACTTAAACCGACAACATCGACATCACATTGTAAAAATTCACGGTCACGACCGAGTTTTACTGGGCCATCCCTAAATACCTTACCAATTTCATATCGTTTAAAGGGTAATCTCAAATCCTTGGTACTTGCAATACACCTTGCAAAAGGTACAGTTAAGTCATATCTAAGTCCTAATTTTCTCTCACCTTGGTCTGAGAGTTTATATATCTCATTTAAAAGGTCATTTGTCTCATCGTATTTTCCCGCGAGCAATTCATAATGACTTAATATAGGAGTTTCAAGTGGCATATAACCGTATTCTTCGAATACTTTTCTCAAAGTATCTTTTATATAATCCCTAATCTTTTGTTCTTCAGGCATATAATCATAGGTGCCTTTGACATTTTTTAGGATGATTTCTTTTTTCATTTTAGTGTCTCCTTTCGATTAATGTACTTTAACATTTTTATTTTTATTTGTCAATCGTAGCATATTTTGAAATATATTCTAACGTATCTTCAGCACTATTTGATACGTAATACATCTTTTTAACTTCACTTGAGATGAATTTTTCTTCGTGTAATTTATTTAAAAATTCAATAAGTGTATCATAAAAACCACAAGAGTTATAGATAACTATCGGTTTATCGAATTCGCCACCACGTTTTGTTTCGATTGCTGCAAATATCTCATAAACTGTTCCAATACCGCCCGGGATGAATATTATTGCATCAGCATTTTCGATCAGTTTTTCATTTCTCTCATGTACAGTTTCAGTAATCTTTTTCTCTACCCCATCTAATTTATTCAAATCATCGATATAGAATTTTGGACTTATTGCGAGTATTTTTCTATTGTGTTCTTTGGCCGAAGTGTAAGAAACACCCATAAGCCCCCTGTCACATGCTCCAAATACGAGTGAATTGTCATCTTCGAAAAGTCTATCTATATACGTTTTACAATCAATTTTATATTCCTTTGGAATCTCATCATATGATGAACTACCTATAAATAATCTCATTTTTTACCTCCTACTAAAACGATTATATCAAAAAAAATACCACAAGGGTATAGTTTTATTACATTTCAGGGTTTATTATGATTTTGACTGCATCATCTACACCACTTGTCAGTCTTTCAAATGACTCTTGTACTTTTTGAAGTGGTACGATGTCACTTATATATTTTTGAACATCTAATTTTTTTGTTCCTATGAGTTCAATGCAAGTTTCAAATTCTTTTTCAGTGTATGCGATTGCTCCTTTAACACTTACCTCTTTTAAAACGGCAACTGCTGTAGGAATTGCTACTGGTTCATTTGATACACCGACAAGAACAACTGTTCCTCCAGGTTTAACGCACATTAGAGCTTCACTTACAGCGGCTGCATTACCACAACATTCGATAACGACATCGAAGCCACCACCGGTTTTTTGTAGTAATTCTCCGATTATATTTTCATCTCTAGCATCGAAGTATTCATCTGCAGGACCATCAGTCACAGCCTTTTTAGCACGGGCCATATTTGTCTCAAGTACGGCGATATAACTTGCTCCATCGAGTTTTGCAAACTCAGAAGCCATTAAACCTATTATACCTCCACCGATTATTAGAACTTTTGTACCGACTTTGATATCAGCAAGACTAACAGCGTGAAGTGACACAGCAGATGGTTCTACCATCGATGCTTCATCAAAACTCATGTCATCTGGTATAATTTTAACTAGGTCAGGCCTACATGAAGTATATTCAGCATACCCACCTGGATTTGTTAGCGCGAGTCCTACTGCTTCATTCCAAGTATTAGGACAATATTGGACGTTTCCACTTTTACAAGCCTCACACTCATTACATGGGGAAATCGGAAGGCCAGTTACTCTATCGCCTGCTTTTAAATCCGTTCTACTACCGGGGTCAACCACAGTACCGGCAAACTCATGGCCCATTACCAAACCGACTGGATTACCATAATCATAATTGTGGATATCAGAACCACATATTCCACATGATTTTACTTTAATAACGACAGAACCATCTTTACTAACTGGCTCTTCAATATGGTCAAGTTTTAAACTTTTAACTCCATCAATTTTTACGCATTTCATAATACATCTCTCCTATCATTAATTAGATTATATCACTTTTACGCAAAATATACAGTCATTTTACACAATAAAGTGTAAAGATTAAGTTAAATTTTCTTGTTCACATAAACTCCAAAGTATGAAGAAAAGTGTGTCCCTTTAGTGGACTCTTCAAGTATTTCCATAATGCGACCCTCATCATAAGATGCCCAGCATATACCACCATGATAAATTTCATATTTTAAAATACCGAGAAATTCTTTAAACATTTTAAGTCCTTTTTTAGGAGATATCACGTGATTTAAAATACCATAATCGAGTTTTTTAACAAAGCATTTTGTAAGAAACAAACTGAGAAGGTGCATATACCCTAAAGTTATGTGATATTCCTGTTCGGTTATCGTATTTTTATGTAAAACTTCTATTATGTAGTCAAAATAATATATGAATTCCATGATTTCTTCTTTGGAAGTATATTTCTCAAGTTCATCGATAAGTCCTCTTAAGTTTGCAGTAAAATAAAGGTTTTTCATGAGCGTACTTCCGACAGTGAGTTCGAGTAAGTAGGCAAAATGCGTTTCAAATGGGTAATAACCTCTTATCTTTTCATCTTTTATATAGTTTTCAGTTAAATACTGCGTGTAACCTTCGTTTAACCCTTTGCCTATTGCTACACTTTTTTTAAGGTCTAACTGACAGAAACCGTAGTATATTTGTTCGTTTTCATTATCATAATAAGTACTAGCCAAGTGAAATAACTCGTGATTGATGAGTTTCAAGTTCTTTTTACATATCATAATACGATTACTTATTGCATCATATTCCCCTACTGATGGAGTTGAATCTTTATAATTCATCACATTTTTTAAAAGAACGATATCTAAGTTACTTAGGTTATTATAAAACAATGTCAAGTTTTCATTCAAAATATCTTCTTCAAGCAATTCTTTAAAATTAGTTATTATCTTATTTATCTTTTTCTTTTTAAAATTTATTTCTTCTACATTTGCACTCGTTTTCACTACTTCTGGCGGCATTAGCACATCTTCATATTTTCTCGGAATTATCTCATACATTTTCACTCTATTTTTTAGTATTTTTATCCCAGAGAATACAGCGATTGAACTAATTGCAATTCCACCCATATTAATAATTTTTTTATCCATTTTAAACACCTCATTTTCTACTGTACGTTAGACATTTATTAAACATATTATCCTCATCAAATTCATAATTAGGAAGTTCTATCCCCTTTGTTAAAGTAGAAACTTTTTCTAAAAATGCAATTAATTTTGAGTGATATTCGAGTTTAGTCATGTAACCCCTATTATAGAGGGTATTTATTTTTTTATTGTACGATTTATTTAAAAATTCTATGATTTTAACTATTCTCACCATCAAAATCCTTTGCTCTATTTTAACATTATCCGGACTTATATTAGTTGCAACAAACTCTAAATTTTGTAAAAATTCTAAAACGTTATGTTTTTGGGAATATTTAGAGAGTTCGTATATTAATCCTTTGAGGTTAGCACTAAAATATAAATCTTGCATTAAGTTTTCTCCAATGATGTACTCGACGAGTTCTGCTACTCTTTTAGAAAATCTATACACATCGGTCATCGAAGAATCAAAATATTTTTCAACTAGATGTTCTGTATATCCCTCATCCAATGAATTTGCAATCAAGCGTTTGCTGTCCTTCAGGGAGCCTTGTGCAAACCCACTGTAGATGTATTTTTGGTTTTCATCGGCATATGATGATGAGGCATGGAATAATTCATGAAAAAGCACTCTTTCATCGTAATTATGTATTGTAATAATGTTTTCAATTATATCATACTCAGCATACGTATTTTTATCAAATCTGAGATATGTTTTAACTATCTTCAAAGTTAGAAGTTTTCTCTTTAAAAGATTTGTATATTTATCAGGAACAGTTCTAATAAATTTTATAATCTCGGGTCCAAAATTTTTTTCGTATATTTCTTCATAAGAAGTGTCAATTACATATATTTGTTGTTCAGGTACTTTAATTTTAGCATATTTAAATGGCATTTCACTTTTAAGAAGTTTAAATGCTTTATAAGCATCCGTTCCTAATTTAAAAACAGTGCATGTCACTACC